>NZ_NBCN01000027.1:0-109697 GCF_002099185.1 Streptomyces sp. CB03238
AGGGCTTGTCCTCAGTTGCTCGCGTCCACTGTGTTAGTTCTGAAGTAACGAACTCCCGTTGCCGGTAGAAGTTCGACATCTTCATAGTGTTTCGGTGGTCATAGCGTTAGGGAAACGCCCGGTTACATTCCGAACCCGGAAGCTAAGCCTTTCAGCGCCGATGGTACTGCAGGGGGGACCCTGTGGGAGAGTAGGACACCGCCGAACAATTATTGAGCCTCAGGCCCCGGACAAAGTCCGGGGCCTGAGGCTTTTTTGCGTTTCAGCGGCGGGACGTGAGGGGGGCTCAGTTCGCCTGGCGCCACCGGCACTTGATGGTGTGCCAGTCGTCAGTCTCGGTTGGGCATCCCCGCTCGTTCGGGGTATGCTTTATCCCGTTGCCGAGGGGGAAACCTCGAAGCGGCAAGCCGGCCCCTATAGCTCAGTCGGCAGAGCGTCTCCATGGTAAGGAGAAGGTCAACGGTTCGATTCCGTTTGGGGGCTCAGATAAATGAAGAAGGCCCCCGCCCTTGTGGCGGGGGCCTTCTTTGCGTTCAGCCCGGTCAGTCTGTGTGAGGCTCTGGGACGCGCATCGCGAGGATGGCCATGTCGTCGGAGGGCGGTTCCGCGGCGAAGCGTTCGACCGCGCGCATAATGCGGGCGGTGACCGCGCCGGCCGTCAGGCCCGTACACGTGGTGAGGACCTCGGCGAGGCCGTCGTCGCCCAGCATGCGGCTGCCCTCGCGGCGCTCGGTGACGCCGTCCGTGACGCACAGGAGGACGTCGCCCGGGTCGAGGGTGACCGTCTGCTCGTACAGCTCCAGGTCCTCCATGACGCCGAGGAGCGGCTGCGGGTCGGCGGCCGGTTCCACCGTGCCGTCCTGGCGGAGGCGCAGCGGGAGCGGGTGGCCGGCGCAGACGACCTTGAGGAGGGCGCTGCCGTCCTCCTGGGGCCACAGCTCGCCGTACAGGAGCGTGAGGAAGCGGCTGCGGGCGCCCTCGTCGAGGATCGCGGCGTTCAGGCGCTCCAGGACCGCCGGGCCGCCGAAGCCCTCGCGGGCCAGGAGGCGCAGGGCGTGGCGGGCCAGGCCGGTGACGGCGGCCGCTTCCGGGCCCGTACCGCAGACGTCGCCGATGGCGAAGCCGTACGCGTTGTCGCGGATCGGGAAGAGGTCGTAGAAGTCGCCGCCCACCTCGTTGCCCTCGCCGGCCGCTCGGTAGATGACGTCGACCTCGACGCCGGGGATCTGGGGGAGGCCCGGGGGCAGGAGGCTGCGCTGGAGGGACTGGCTGATGGCCATGCGCTCCGAGTACAGACGGGCGTTGTCCAGGGCCAGGGCGGCGCGGCGGGAGAGGTCCTCGGCGAGCTCCAGGATCTCCTGGCGGAAGTGGTCGTCGGAGGGCTTGCCGAGGGTGAGCATGCCGATGACGCGGTTGCGGGCGACCAGGGGGAGGACGACGGTCTCGCCGCCGACCGCGGCGGCCGTGGCCAGCGTCGTACCGATCCCGGAGGACACGGGGGAGGAGGCGAGGCCCAGCTCGCGCATGGAGGTGCGCAGGGCGGCCTGGTGGGCGGCGTCCGCTGGGGCGGTCCAGACGCGGGCTCCGGGGGACGGGACGGGCTCCGGAGGGGCGATCTTGGAGAGGAGGGCCTTGAGGCCGTCGATGCGCTCCTCGTCCTCGTGCAGGACGTAGGAGAGGTACGGCTCCGAGGTCGGGTCGGCGATCGTGTAGACGGCGCACCAGGTGGCAAGGGTGGGGACCGTCATCTGGGCCATGAGGGCCAGGGTCTGGTCGCGGTCGAGGGTGCCGGCGAGCAGGTCGGAGGCCTCGACGAGGAAGCTGAGGGAGCCGCGGCGGAGGCGTTCGAGCTCGCCGAGGCGGGCGGATTCGACGGCGAGGGCGATGCGGTCGGCGGCGAACTGGAGGCGGAGGGCCTCTTCGTTCGAGTACCGGCCCGGTGCTTCGGCCGCGACGCCGAGGGAGCCGGTGAGGCGGCCCTCGACCTTGAGGGGGACGGTGACGACGGAGCGCATGCCGGTGCCGTTGAGGAGCGGGACGGAGCCGGGGACGGCCGAGAGGTCCTCATGCACGGCGGGCATGCGGGCGGAGGAGTAGCGGCCGGTGCCGGCGGCTTCGACGGGGACGCGGGCGAAGCGCTGGCGGGCGGACGGGAGGCCCGTGGTGGCCCGTACCTCCAGCTCGGTCTCGTCGTCGGTGGCGAGGAGGAGGAAGGCGGCGTCGCCGTCCAGCATGTCGCGGGCGCGTTCGACGGTGCGCTGGAGGAGGCCGTCCAGGTCGTCGGGGGCGGGGGAGCCGATGAAGACCTCGAACGGGTCGGTGGTGCGGCTCTCGTTGCTGGAGTCGACGGGGGTGCGCTGCGGGGACTGGAGGACGGCGCGTTCGTAGTCCCGTACGAGGAGGCAGACGGTGGACGGCTCGCCTTGGGTGTCGCGTACGCGCAGGTGGGAGGCGTAGACGGGGATGACGCGGCCGTCGGTGCCGCGGATGCCGTAGCTGCCCTCCCAGCGGGAGAGGCGGAGGGCCTCGGCGATGCCGGTGCCGATGCCGGGGGTGTGGGGCCAGGCTGCGAAGTCGCCCAGCGGCTTGCCGACGACCTGGTCGGCGGGGTATCCGAAGAGGTGCTCGGCGTCCTCGTTCCAGGCGGTGATCGTGCCGTGGCGGTCGATCTGGGCGACGGCGACGCGGACCCGGTCGTCGGCGACCGGGAGGAGGTCGGTGGGCAGGACGGGGCCGGCGGAGCGGGTCCCTACGGGGCGCTCAGGGAGGTCCAGCTGGAACCAGACCTGTTTGTGGGTGGGTGAGTACTCCACGCCCCAGCGGGACGCGAGAGCGGCGCACAGGAGCAGTCCTCGGCCGTTCTCGCGGTCGGGGCTGCCCAGGGAGCGGCCGGTGCCCTGGAGGGGGACCTCGCGCTCGGGGTAGCGGTCGGCGACCTCGATGCGTACGCCGTTCTCCGTGCGCAGGCACAGGACGTCGGCGGCGGTGCCGGCGTGGATGACGGCGTTGGTGACGAGTTCGCTGGTCAGGACCACCGCGTCGTCGACGACGTCGGTGTACCCCCAGCCCTGGAGGGTGTCCCGGACGAAGGCCCGGGCGGTCGCCACGGACCGTCCCACGGGTTCGAAGGTGGCGGCCGCCCGAGCGGTGATCACAGAACTCCTCGTACGCGTCTCTACGCCCGGCTCTGCCATGATCGGCCCTGCCCCTCCCCGGTGCCCGGTGGTCGTACAGCGTCGCGCCGCCCCTGCCGGGCGGACCGGGGCGGTTGGACAGCCGGATGCCAGGTTACTTACCTTCGCTGTCCGGGCGGATGGTGGTCACCGCTGTTTCCGTCCCCCGAGGGCGGGGACGTTATGCGAAGCTGCCGAACTGTTATGGCCTGGTTCTGTCGTGGTGAAACACTGGGAAGGCTTCCGGCGGCAGAGGGAGCGGCAATGCCCGAGCAGTACGGTCAACCCCTTCGGGAGGGACACGGTGGAGTCTGGCGTGACGGCGCGGGGCGGTAGCACGCGCGCGAAGGGCGGACGGCCCCGGAGTGGTGGGACCGTCGAGGTGGATGCCGCTGCCCTGGAGCGGCTGCTGGCGGCCCTGGTGTCGATGCGGGACGGCAATTTCCGTAAGCGCCTGACCGTGACCGGTGACGGCGTGATGGCGGAGATCGCCGCCGTTTTCAACGAGGTCGCCGACCGGAAGCTGCATCTGACCGGTGAGCTGTCCCGGGTGCGGCGGATGGTCGGGCGTGAGGGCAAGCTGTCGGAGCGGCTGGAGGTCGGGGCCAGCGAGGGCGCGTGGGCGCAGGCCATCGAGGCCGCGAACGCGCTGGTGGACGACATGACGCGGCCGGTCTCGGAGGTCGGGCGGGTGCTGTCGGCGGTTGCGGAGGGTGACCTCGAGCAGCGGATGGAGTTGCGTTCGGAGGGTACGGACGGGTCGGCGCGGCCGCTGCGGGGCGAGTTCCTGAAGGTCGCCCGTACGGTGAACAACCTGGTCGACCAGTTGTCGGCGTTCACCGACGAGGTGACGCGGGTGGCGCTGGAGGTCGGTACCGAGGGCAAGCTGGGTGGCCAGGCGCAGGTGCGCGGTATGTCGGGTTCGTGGAAGGACCTGACGGATTCGGTCAACACCATGGCGTACCGGCTGACTGCTCAGGTGCGTGACATTGCTCTCGTCACGACGGCGGTCGCCAAGGGTGATCTGTCGCGGAAGGTCACCGTCCATGTGGCCGGTGAGATGCTCCAGCTGAAGAACACCGTCAACACGATGGTGGACCAGCTGTCGGCGTTCGGTTCCGAAGTGACGCGGGTCGCGCGTGAGGTGGGTACGGAGGGCGAGCTGGGCGGCCAGGCCGAGGTGCCGGGCGTGGCCGGGGTCTGGAAGGACCTGACCGACTCCGTCAACACGATGGCGGGCAACCTGACGTCCCAGGTGCGGGGTATCGCCGAGGTGACGACGGCCGTCGCCAACGGCGACCTGTCGCAGAAGGTGACGGTGAGCGCGCGGGGTGAGGTGGCGCAGCTCGCGGACACGATCAACCAGATGACCGAGACGCTGCGTACGTTCGCCGACGAGGTGACGCGGGTGGCGAGCGAGGTCGGCGCCGAGGGGCTGCTGGGCGGTCAGGCGCAGGTGCCGGGTGCGGCGGGTACGTGGAAGGACCTGACGGATTCGGTCAACACCGTCTTCCGCAATCTGACCACGCAGGTGCGGGACATCGCGCAGGTGACGACGGCGGTCGCGAACGGTGACCTGTCGCAGAAGGTCACGGTCGATGTGGCCGGTGAGATGCTGGAGTTGAAGAACACCGTCAACACGATGGTGGACCAGCTGTCGGCGTTCGGTTCCGAAGTGACCCGTGTGGCGCGGGAGGTCGGTGTCGAGGGCCGGCTGGGTGGTCAGGCGGAGGTGCCGGGGGCGGCCGGGACGTGGAAGGACCTCACCGACTCGGTGAACACGGCGTTCCGTAACCTCACCGGTCAGGTGCGGGACATCGCGCAGGTGACGACGGCGGTCGCGAACGGTGACCTGTCGCAGAAGGTCACGGTCGATGTCGCGGGCGAGATGCTGGAGTTGAAGAACACCGTCAACACGATGGTGGCGCAGCTGTCGTCGTTCGCCGATCAGGTGACGCGGATGGCGCGGGACGTGGGCACGGAGGGCCGGCTCGGCGGGCAGGCGCGCGTACCGGGTGTGTCTGGTACGTGGAAGGAGCTCACCGACTCCGTCAACTTCATGGCCGGCAACCTCACCTCCCAGGTGCGTCAGATCGCGCAGGTGACGACGGCGGTGGCGCGGGGTGACCTGTCGCAGAAGATCGACGTGGACGCGCGCGGCGAGATCCTGGAGCTGAAGAACACCATCAACACGATGGTCGACCAGCTGTCCGCGTTCGCGGAGCAGGTGACCCGGGTGGCCCGCGAGGTGGGTACGGACGGGCGGCTCGGCGGGCAGGCGCAGGTGCCGGGCGTCGCCGGTGTGTGGCGGGACCTGACGGACTCGGTGAACGGCATGGCCGGGAACCTGACCGCTCAGGTGCGGAACATCGCGCAGGTCGCCACGGCGGTGGCGCGGGGTGACCTGTCGCAGAAGATCGACGTGGACGCGCGCGGCGAGATCCTGGAGCTGAAGAACACCCTCAACACGATGGTGGACCAGCTGTCCAACTTCGCCGAGCAGGTGACCCGGGTGGCCCGCGAGGTGGGTACCGAGGGCATCCTGGGCGGTCAGGCGGAGGTGCAGGGAGTCTCCGGCACCTGGAAGGACCTGACCCAGTCCGTCAACTCGATGGCGAACAACCTCACCTCCCAGGTGCGCAACATCGCCGAGGTGACGACGGCGGTCGCCAAGGGTGACCTGTCGAAGAAGATCACCGTCGATGCGCGGGGCGAGATCCTCGACCTGGTGACCACCGTGAACACGATGGTGGACCAGTTGTCGAACTTCGCCGACGAGGTGACGCGAGTCGCCCGTGAGGTGGGTACGGAGGGCATCCTCGGCGGCCAGGCCCGGGTGCGGGGCGTCACCGGCATCTGGAAGGACCTGAGCGACAACGTCAACGTGATGGCCAACAACCTGACCTCGCAGGTGCGGAACATCTCGCGGGTGTCGTCGGCCGTCGCCAACGGCGATCTGACCAAGAAGGTGACGGTCGAGGCGCGCGGCGAGGTCGCCGAGCTGGCCGACACGGTCAACACGATGGTGACGACGCTGTCCTCGTTCGCCGACGAGGTGACGCGAGTGGCCCGTGAGGTGGGTACGGAGGGCGAGCTGGGCGGCCAGGCCCGGGTGCCGGGCGTCTCCGGTACGTGGAAGGACCTGACCGAGTCGGTGAACTCGATGGCGTCCAACCTGACCGGTCAGGTGCGCCAGATCGCCACGGTCACCACCGCCATCGCGAAGGGCGACCTCACCAAGAAGATCGACATCGACGCGCGCGGTGAGATCCAGGAGCTGAAGAACACCATCAACACGATGGTCGACCAGCTGTCCTCCTTCGCGGAGGAGGTGACGCGAGTCGCCCGTGAGGTGGGTACGGAGGGCATCCTCGGCGGCCAGGCCCGCGTGCGGGACGTCGACGGCACCTGGCGGGACCTGACCGAGTCGGTGAACGAGATGGCCGGGAACCTGACCCGCCAGGTGCGCGCCATCGCGGCCGTCGCCACGGCGGTGACCCGCGGCGACCTGAACCTGAAGATCGACGTGGACGCGGCGGGCGAGATCCAGGTCCTCCAGGACAACATCAACACGATGATCGCCAACCTGCGCGACACCACCCTCGCCAACGAGGAGCAGGACTGGCTCAAGGGCAACCTGGCCCGTATCTCCGGCTTGATGCAGGGCCGCCGGGACCTCGACGACGTGGCCTCGCTGATCATGAGCGAGCTCACGCCGGTCGTCTCGGCGCAGCACGGCGCGTTCTTCCTGGCATTGCCGACGGGTGCCGGCGGCGAGATCGGGGCGGACGAGGACGGCTCGTACGAGCTGGTCATGCGCGGCAGCTACGGCTACTCGTCGGGAGCGATGCCCACGTCCTTCCGGCCGGGCGAGACGCTGATCGGTACGGCGGCCGAAGAGAAGCGGACCATCCAGGTCAATGTGCCGCCGGGCTACCTGAAGATCTCCTCCGGGCTCGGTGAGGCGGCCCCGGCGCATGTGGTCGTGCTGCCGGTGCTCTTCGAGGGGAAGGTCCTGGGTGTGATCGAGCTGGCGTCGTTCCAGCCCTTCACCCAGATCCAGCGCGACTTCCTCAACCAGATCGCCGAGATGATCGCGACGAGCGTCAACACCATCAGCGTCAATACGAAGACCGAGGTGCTGCTGAAGCAGTCGCAGGAGCTGACCGAGCAGCTGCGCGAGCGGTCGGCGGAGCTGGAGAACCGCCAGAAGGCCCTTCAGGACTCCAACGCGGAACTGGAGGAGAAGGCCGAGCTGCTGGCGCAGCAGAACCGCGACATCGAGGTGAAGAACACCGAGATCGAGGAGGCCCGGCAGGTGCTGGAGGAGCGGGCCGAGCAGCTCGCCGTATCCATGCGCTACAAGTCGGAGTTCCTGGCGAACATGTCGCACGAGCTGCGTACGCCGCTGAACTCGCTGCTCATCCTGGCGAAGCTGCTCGCCGACAACGCCGACGGGAACCTGTCGCCCAAGCAGGTCGAGTTCGCCGAGACGATCCATGGGGCGGGTTCGGACCTGCTCCAGCTGATCAACGACATCCTGGACCTGTCGAAGGTCGAGGCGGGCAAGATGGATGTCAGCCCGACCCGGATCGCGCTGGTGCAGCTGGTCGACTACGTGGAGGCGACCTTCCGGCCGCTGACCGCCGAGAAGGGGCTCGACTTCTCCGTACGGGTCTCCCCGGAGCTGCCCGCCACGCTGCACACCGACGAGCAGCGGCTGCTCCAGGTGCTGCGGAACCTGTTGTCGAACGCGGTGAAGTTCACCGACAGCGGGGCGGTCGAGCTGGTGATCCGGCCGGCCAAGGCGGACGTGCCGCAGTCGATCCGGGAGCAGCTGCTGGAGGCCGGTTCGCTGCGTGACCCGGAGGGTGACCTGATCGCCTTCTCGGTGACGGACACCGGGATCGGGATCGCGGCCAGCAAGATGCGGGTGATCTTCGAGGCGTTCAAGCAGGCGGACGGCACGACCAGCCGCAAGTACGGCGGTACGGGGCTGGGGCTGTCGATCAGCCGGGAGATCGCCCGGCTGCTGGGCGGCGAGATCCACGCGGCGAGCGAACCGGGCCGTGGCTCGACGTTCACGCTGTACCTGCCGCTGCACCCGAGCGAGCTGCCCCCGCAGGGCTACGGGCACGGCCCCGGCCTGGACCTCCACCCGTCTGGTGCCGAGGACGGCGTACTGGACGTGCACGAGGGGCACGGGGGCTACGGGCAGGCGGCTTCGGGTGCCGGTGCGGAACACTCCGAGCGGTCCGAGCGGCGCTCCAGTTCCGGCGCGCTGTTCCGGCACCGGCGCCGGGCGGCGCTGGGCGGGGCGGAGCAGCGGACCGCGCTGCCGGGCCAGCCCGGGGCGGCTTCCGGATCTTCTGGGCCGTCGGGTGCCGGGGTTTCGGGGGCCTCCGCGGCCTCGGACGCGTGGGGGGCGGCCGGGCAGGAGGCGAACGAGCCGAGGCGCAGCTTCGAGTTCCACGGCGAGAAGGTGCTGATCGTCGACGACGACATCCGCAATGTCTTCGCGCTCACCAGCGTGCTGGAGCAGCACGGGCTGTCGGTGCTGTACGCGGAGAACGGCCGTGAGGGCATCGAAGTCCTGGAGCAGCACGACGATGTGACGGTCGTACTGATGGACATCATGATGCCCGAGATGGACGGCTATGCGACGACAACGGCGATCCGCCGGATGCCGCAGTTCGCCGGCCTGCCGATCATCGCGCTCACCGCGAAGGCGATGAAGGGCGACCGGGAGAAGGCGATCGAGTCGGGCGCCTCCGATTACGTTACGAAGCCGGTGGATCCGGATCATCTGCTCTCGGTCATGGAGCAGTGGATGCGCGGAGAGTGAGCAGAGGAGGGCCGAATCCTGGCGAGTTGCTGACTGGCTGTGGTCGAAAGCGTGTGAGAGGGCGGTATTCGGGGAACCTTCTGGTCTCCCACCGCGTTTCTGCTACGTGCACAGTGACATCGCGGTGACAGGGTGTGGTGACAGGCGGGGTGCGGCTACCATGACCGGCACAAGGACGGACGGCGCAAGGGAGTCGTCCCCTGGGGCGGCGCCCGGCCAACTGCCGGGGCGAGGAGGACGGGCCATGGTGCAGAAGGCCAAGATCCTCCTGGTCGATGACCGACCGGAGAATCTGCTGGCGCTGGAGGCCATCCTCTCTGCGCTCGATCAGACGCTGGTGCGGGCATCGTCAGGGGAGGAAGCACTCAAGGCGCTGCTGACGGACGACTTCGCGGTCATTCTGCTGGACGTCCAGATGCCGGGTATGGACGGTTTCGAGACCGCCGCGCACATCAAGCGTCGGGAACGGACACGGGACATCCCGATCATCTTCCTGACGGCGATCAACCACGGCCCGCACCACACCTTCCGGGGGTACGCGGCGGGGGCCGTCGACTACATCTCCAAGCCCTTCGACCCCTGGGTGCTGCGCGCCAAGGTCTCGGTCTTCGTCGAGCTGTACATGAAGAACTGTCAGCTGCGCGAGCAGGCCGCGCTCCTGCGGCTCCAGCTCGAAGGCGGCGGCGGCCAGGACGGAGCCGCCAAGGAGTCCGCAGGGCTGCTGGCGGAACTGTCCGCGCGGCTCGCGGCAGTTGAGGAGCAGGCCGAGGCGCTGTCCAAGCAGCTCGACGACGACTCGGCGGACGCCGCGGCCGTCGCCACCGCCGCGCACCTGGAGCGCAAGCTCACCGGGCTGCGCAGGGCGCTGGACGCGCTGGAACCGGGCACCGGGGGCGGCGGATCGCCCACGCTGCCGGCGCAGAACTGACCTCCGGCCGCCGGCTCATGGGGCGTGGCGCCCGTCGTTGAACGGGCGTCAGCTCCTCGTAACGTCCAGGACGACACGAACGGGTGAAGCGGTGGGCACACGTGTCCACCGCGCCCCACACCGGTAACCTCACCACCATGGCCTCACGTACGTCCGGCAAGGGTTCCCAGGGCACGGCGGGCACCGCGAAGCCGCGCGCCGGCCGTACGACCGGCGCTGCGAAGAAGGCGGCCCCGGCGGTCCCGGGGAAGCCTCCCGCGAAGAAGACCGCGCCCGCCAAGCGCGCGAACGCCGCCAAAAGGGCGCCCGCCAAGAAGGCGCCCACGAAGAAGGCCGCGCCCAAACCGGCACCGTCGCCCACCGGGGGCGTGTACCGGGTCGTGCGCGCCCTCTGGCTGGGCCTCGCGCACGCGGTCGGCGCCATGTTCCGGGGCATAGGGCGCGGCGCCAAGGGGCTCGACCCGGCGCACCGCAAGGACGGCCTGGCCCTGCTGCTCCTCGGCATCGCCCTGATCGTGGCCGCCGGCACCTGGGCCAACCTCAAGGGCCCGGTCGGCGACCTGGTCGAGATGCTCGTCACGGGCGCCTTCGGCCGGCTCGACCTGATCGTCCCGCTGCTCATCGGCGCGATCGCCATCCGGCTGATCCTCCACCCCGAGAAGCCCGAGGCCAACGGGCGGATCGTCATCGGGCTGTCGGCGCTCGTCATCGGGGTACTCGGCCAGGTCCACATCGCCTGCGGCTCCCCCGGGCGGGATCAGGGCAGCGAGGCGGTGCGGGACGCCGGCGGACTGATCGGCTGGGGCGCCTCCAAGCCGCTGATCTTCATGATGGGCGAGGTCCTCGCCGTCCCCATGCTGGTGCTGCTCACCGTCTTCGGGCTGCTCGTCGTCACGGCGACGCCCGTCAACGCCATCCCGCAGCGCCTGAGGGCGCTCGGCGCGCGGCTGGGCCTCGTCGAGCCCGGCGTACGGGAGGCGGGCGAGGACGACGAGCGGTACGACGACCAGTGGCGCGAGGCGCTGCCCGCCCGGTCGCGGCGGCGGGGTGCCGGGCCCGGGGCGTACGAGTCGTACGACCCGGACCAGGCCGAGACCGAGGCGCTCACGCGGCGCAGGCGGCCCCGGAAGGCGGCGCCCGCATCCCCCGAGCCCGCCGACTTCGACCGGCCCATGGACGCCGTGGACGTCGCCGCGGCCGCCGCTGCCGCGCTGGACGGGGCCGTGCTGAACGGCATGCCGCCCTCGCCGCTGGTCGCCGACCTGACGCGGGATGTCACGGGCGACCGTGAGCGGGACGCGCGCCGCGCCCGGGCCGGTGACCCCGCCTCCGTACCGCCCGCGCGGGATCCTGCCCGCGAGGCGGAGCCGCCGGGCGGCGTCGTACCGGACCTCACCAAGCCCGCGCCCGTCCGTGACGAGCCGGAGGGGCTGCCGGCGCGCGCCGAGCAGCTCCAGCTCTCGGGGGACATCACGTATGCCCTGCCGTCGCTGAACCTGCTGGAGCGCGGCGGCCCCGGCAAGACGCGCAGCGCCGCCAACGACGCGATCGTGGCGTCGCTGACGACCGTCTTCTCGGAGTTCAAGGTCGACGCGGCCGTCACCGGCTTCACCCGCGGCCCGACGGTCACCCGGTACGAGGTGGAGCTCGGCCCGGCCGTGAAGGTCGAGCGGATCACGGCGCTGACGAAGAACATCGCGTACGCCGTCGCCAGCCCCGACGTACGGATCATCTCGCCGATCCCCGGCAAGTCCGCCGTCGGCATCGAGATCCCCAACACCGACCGCGAGATGGTCAACCTCGGCGACGTGCTGCGCCTCGCGGACGCCGCCGAGGACGACCACCCGATGCTGGTCGCGCTGGGCAAGGACGTCGAGGGCGGCTATGTGATGGCGAACCTGGCGAAGATGCCGCACATCCTGGTCGCCGGTGCCACCGGCTCCGGCAAGTCGTCGTGCATCAACTGCCTGATCACGTCGGTGATGATAAGGGCGACCCCCGAGGACGTACGGATGGTGCTGGTCGACCCCAAGCGGGTCGAGCTGACCGCGTACGAGGGCATCCCGCACCTGATCACGCCGATCATCACCAACCCCAAGCGGGCCGCCGAGGCCCTCCAGTGGGTCGTGCGGGAGATGGACCTGCGCTACGACGACCTGGCGGCGTACGGATACCGGCACATCGACGACTTCAACGCCGCCGTACGGGCCGGGAAGGTCAAGCCGCCGGAGGGCAGCGAGCGCGAGCTCCAGCCCTACCCGTACCTGCTGGTCATCGTCGACGAGCTGGCCGACCTGATGATGGTCGCGCCCAGGGACGTCGAGGACGCGATCGTCCGCATCACGCAGCTGGCGCGGGCCGCCGGCATCCACCTGGTGCTCGCCACCCAGCGGCCGTCGGTCGATGTCGTCACCGGCCTGATCAAGGCGAACGTGCCGTCCCGCCTCGCCTTCGCCACCTCGTCGCTCGCCGACAGCCGGGTCATCCTGGACCAGCCGGGCGCCGAGAAGCTCATCGGCAAGGGCGACGGCCTGTTCCTGCCCATGGGAGCCAACAAGCCGATCCGTATGCAGGGCGCCTTCGTCACCGAGGAAGAGGTCCAGGCGGTCGTACGGCACTGCAAGGAGCAGATGGCGCCGGTCTTCCGGGACGACGTCACGGTCGGCGGCAAGCAGAAGAAGGAGATCGACGAGGACATCGGCGACGACCTGGACCTGCTGTGCCAGGCCGCCGAGCTGGTCGTCTCCACGCAGTTCGGCTCGACCTCGATGCTCCAGCGCAAGCTGCGCGTGGGCTTCGCCAAGGCGGGCCGGCTGATGGACCTGATGGAGTCGCGCAACATCGTCGGCCCGAGCGAGGGATCCAAGGCGCGGGACGTCCTTGTCAAACCGGATGAGCTGGATGGAGTACTCGCTGTCATCCGTGGGGAGTCCGACTCGTAGGACTCTCACTCGTTAGGGAAACGTGAGCAACCGTTTCCCCCTTCCGTACGTCAAGTTGGAGGGAAGGGCGGAAAATAGCTGTCCGCCCCTCGGACGCGCGGCCATTCCGATGGCGTACAAAGTGCGTCCGCCCGGTTGCTCCACCCTTTCGTACCACCCATAGACTGAACCTCCAGCAGGTGGTTACACGCTCGAAAGGCGCCCTCGTGTCCATCGGCAACTCCCCCGAAGACGACCGGCCTTCGACTCCCGACGACGCTCTCCCGGACCGCGAGGCCTCAGAGGCGCTGGTCCCGGATGTCCCGGGCGACGCTCCTGAGGACGACCGGCCCTCGATCGGCCGTGCGCTGCGGCAGGCACGGATCGACGCCGGCCTGACGGTCGAGGAGGTCAGCACCTCCACGCGCGTCCGCATCCCGATCGTGCACGCGATCGAGGAGGACGACTTCTCGCGATGCGGCGGCGACGTGTACGCCCGTGGCCATATCCGTACGCTCGCGCGTGCGGTCGGGCTCGATTCCGCGGCCCTGGTCGAGCAGTACGACGCCGAGCACGGCGGCCGCCCGTCGCCGACGCCCGCCGCGCCGCTGTTCGAGGCCGAACGCATCCGCCCGGAGCGGCGGCGGCCCAACTGGACCGCCGCCATGGTCGCCGCGATCGTCGCGGTGATCGGCTTCGTCGGCTTCACCCTGTTCAACGGCGAGGGGGGCGGATCCCGGAGCAACAACGTGGCCGAGGGCCCGGCTCCGGCGCAGAAGGCCACCACGAAGCCGAAGCCGCCCAAGGCCGTGGCCCCGCCGCCCGCGCCGTCGGAGAGCGCCATCGCGGCCGTCCCCAAGGACAAGGTGACGGTCAAGCTCACCGCGAAGGACGACAAGAGCTGGATCTCGGCGAAGGCGCGCGACGGCAAGCTGCTGTTCGACGGGCTGCTGCTGAAGGGCGACTCCAAGACCTTCCAGGACGACGAGCGGCTGGACCTCATCCTGGGCAACGCCGGGGCGATCGAGCTCTTCGTGAACGGCAAGAAGGTCGAGGACGAGTTCGAGGACGGTCAGGTCGAGCGCCTGTCGTACGAGAAGGGCGACCCGCAGGTCGGGTGACGGTCCGGCCCGCCCGGGGGCGGGCGCGGCGTGCGCCGCTCTAGTGGGGGGCGTGGGGCCGGTGGCGTCGGGCCGGGTGGCCGGGGCCGGTGGCGTCGGGCCGGGTGGCCGGGGCCGGTGGCGTCGGGCCGGGTGGCGTGGGGTCGCGGACCACCGGGTCGGGTGGTTTTCGGGGGCGGGCAGCGGGGGGTGCCCGCCGATGGTGCGGGGGTGTGACCCCTGAGCGGCGGGGGTGTCGCCGGGACAAAGTAGTCTTGAGTCCATGCCCGAACGCCGTACCGTCGCCCTTGTCACTCTTGGCTGCGCCCGTAACGAGGTGGACTCGGAGGAGCTCGCAGGCCGCTTGGCAGCGGACGGCTGGGAGCTCGTCGAGGAAGCCGCCGACGCGGATGTCGCGGTCGTCAACACCTGTGGCTTCGTCGAGGCCGCCAAGAAGGACTCCGTCGACGCCCTGCTCGAAGCCAACGATCTCAAGGACCACGGCCGCACCCAGGCCGTCGTCGCCGTGGGCTGCATGGCCGAGCGGTACGGCAAGGAGCTCGCCGAGGCGCTGCCCGAGGCGGACGGGGTACTGGGCTTCGACGACTACACCGACATCTCCGACCGGCTCCGGACCATCCTGAGCGGCGGCAGCGTGGAGGCCCACACCCCGCGCGACCGGCGCAAGCTGCTGCCGCTGAGCCCCGTGCAGCGGCAGGAGGCGGCCGCCCAGGTCGCCCTGCCGGGCCACTCCCAGGAGCCCGCGCCTGCCCCGGAGGACCTCCCCGAGGGCGTCGCCCCGGCGTCCGGGCCGCGCGCCCCGCTGCGCCGCCGGCTCGACACCAGCCCGGTCGCCTCGGTGAAGCTCGCCTCCGGCTGTGACCGCCGCTGCTCGTTCTGCGCCATCCCGTCCTTCCGCGGCTCCTTCGTCTCGCGGCGGCCGTCGGACGTCCTGGGGGAGACCCGCTGGCTGGCGGAGCAGGGCGTGAAGGAGATCATGCTGGTCTCCGAGAACAACACCTCGTACGGCAAGGACCTCGGCGACATCCGCCTCCTGGAGACCCTGCTGCCGGAGCTGGCGGCGGTCGACGGGATCGAGCGCGTACGCGTCAGCTACCTGCAGCCCGCCGAGATGCGGCCCGGGCTCATCGACGTCCTGACGTCGACCGAGAAGGTCGCGCCGTACTTCGACCTGTCTTTCCAGCACTCGGCTCCCGACGTGCTGCGCTCGATGCGGCGCTTCGGGGACACCGACCGGTTCCTGGAACTGCTGGACACCATCCGTGGCAAGGCCCCGCAGGCCGGTGTGCGGTCCAACTTCATCGTCGGCTTCCCCGGCGAGAGCGAGGAGGACTTCGCGGAGCTGGAACGCTTCATCACGCACGCCCGGCTCGATGCGATCGGCGTCTTCGGGTACTCGGACGAGGACGGCACGGAAGCCGCCACGTACGAGAACAAGCTCGACCAGGAGGTCGTCGACGAGCGGCTCGCCCACCTGTCGCGGCTCGCGGAGGAGCTGACCGCCCAGCGCGCGGAGGAGCGGCTCGGCGAGACCCTGGAGGTACTGGTCGAGTCGGTGGACGGGACGCCGGACGGGGACGGCGCCGTCGGGCGCGCCGCGCACCAGGCGCCCGAGACCGACGGCCAGGTGGTCTTCACGGCGGCCGGGGGCCTGGTGCCCGGCCGGATGGTCACGGCCAAGGTCGTCGGCACGGAGGGCGTCGACCTGGTCGCCCAGTGCCTTGAGGAGGCAGGCAGATGACCGGAGCCCCGGCATCCGCTGCGGGCGGTACGGGTAGGCCGGCGCCCGGCGGCAAGCTGGGCGCTGCGGCCGTCAATCAGGCCAGCCTGTGGAACATCGCCAACATCCTCACCATGGTGCGGCTGGTGCTCGTGCCGGCCTTCGTGGTGCTCATGCTCCAGGACGGCGGGTACGACCCGGCCTGGCGCGCCTGGGCGTGGGCGGCGTTCGCCGTCGCCATGATCACCGACATCTTCGACGGGCACCTGGCACGCGCGTACAACCTGGTCACGGACTTCGGGAAGATCGCCGACCCGATCGCCGACAAGGCGATCATGGCGGCCGGGCTGATCTGCCTGTCGGCGCTCGGGGACCTGCCCTGGTGGGTGACCGGAGTGATCCTCTTCCGTGAGCTGGGCATCACGCTGATGCGGTTCTGGGTGATCCGGCATGGAGTCATTCCGGCCAGTCGCGGCGGCAAGATGAAGACCCTGGCGCAGGGCACCGCGGTGGGGATGTATGTTCTGGCGCTGACCGGGCCTCTGGCGACACTCCGCTTCTGGGTGATGGCGGTGGCCGTCGTGCTGACGGTCGTGACCGGGCTCGACTACGTGCGGCAGGCGGTGGTCCTGCGACGCCAGGGGCTTGCCGCGGAGCGCGCTCAGCGCTCGCCGGAACGCGCGGAGCGCTCGCCGGAGCGTTCGGAGGGGGAGTCGGGGCGATGAGGACGGCAGCGCGCGCTCTGGCACTCCTTGCGGAGAGTAATCAGACGGTCGCTGTCGCGGAGTCGCTCACGGGGGGCCTCGTGGCCGCGGAACTGACGTCCGTGCCCGGTGCCTCGAAGTCCTTCCGGGGGTCGGTCACGGCGTACGCGACCGCGCTGAAGCAGGACCTGCTCGGCGTCGACGCGGCGCTGCTGGCGCAGCGAGGGGCCGTCGATCCGGAGGTCGCGCTGCAGATGGCGGCAGGTGTACGGGCCCGGCTGGGGGCCGGATGGGGGATCGCGACGACCGGTGTCGCGGGGCCCGAACCACAGGACGGACAGCCCGTGGGCACGGTGTACGTCGCGGTCTGTGGGCCGGTCGGCGGGCCCCTCGGTGCGGGGAAAGTCGTCGCACTGCGATTGAACGGCGACCGCGCGGAAATCCGTAGAGAGAGTGTACGGAGCGTGCTGGAACTGCTCGCGGACGAACTCTCGGAGAACGTGCGGGCACAGGATACGGAACGGAACGGGGGGAACTGATGTTTGCAGCCCTGAGTGAACACGTCATCGCTCCCCGCACGGCCGCAGCGCGAGGCGGTACGGTGGGGCGTGAAGGATGCGGCTACACGGTCCGAGGAGGGAGCCACCGATGATTCTGCTCCGTCGCCTGTTGGGTGACGTGCTGCGTCGGCAGCGCCAGCGCCAGGGCCGTACTCTGCGCGAAGTCTCCTCGTCCGCCCGAGTATCGCTCGGCTATCTCTCCGAGGTGGAGCGGGGGCAGAAGGAGGCTTCCTCCGAGCTGCTCTCCGCGATCTGCGACGCGCTTGACGTACGGATGTCCGAGCTCATGCGAGAGGTGAGCGACGAGCTCTCGCTGGCTGAGCTGGCCGAATCGGCAGCGGCGAGTGAGCCGGTGCCGGCACCAGTACGCCCGATGCTCAATTCTGTGTCCGTGACGTCGGTGGCGGGTGTGCCGACGGAGCGGGTGACGATCAAGGCACCTGCGGAGGCGGTGGACGTCGTCGCCGCCTGAGCGCTCTCGCGTTGTGGGAGCTACGTTTTGAGCTGAGCCCCGGTCGGGTACCCGAATGGTCGACCGGGGCTTTCGTTTACCCCGAATGCCCGTTTTAGGTCCTATGTGCAATGGTGGACGGGCGTGCGCTCCCGCCGCACGCCGGGAACGGAGGATTTTCGGATGTCTGTCGTGAAGAGCCCGCTGTCCGACGCCGACCTGAAGGTGGTGGGCGAGGCCCTGCAGGGTGCCCTGGTGGACGCGGTCGACCTGTCCCTGGTGGCCAAGCAGGTCCACTGGAACGTGGTCGGGCCCCGCTTCCGCTCCATTCACCTCCAGCTCGACGAGGTCGTGACCACCGCCCGCCAGCACTCCGACGTCATGGCGGAGCGAGCCTCGGCGCTGGGCGTCACCCCGGACGGGCGAGCCGGCACGGTCGCGTCCAGCACGGCGATCAAGAACGTGCCGACGGGCTGGATCAAGGACGACGAAGCGGTCAGGATCATGGTCGACGCGCTGGTGACCGTGGTCGGGCGGATGCGGGAGCGGATCGAGGCGACCGACAAGCCCGACCCGGTGACGCAGGATCTGCTCATCGGGCTCACCGCGGACCTCGAGAAGCATGCCTGGATGTTCCAGGCGGAGAGCCGTCAGGCGGACAACCCCTAAGCGGCCAGGGCTGGATGGGGGCGTACCGGTGCGCCCGGCGTGCGCTGGAGGCACGCATCGGTACGCCCTCCCGCCATGTGATCGTGCCGGTCTAGCGTCGACCGGAGGAGGCGGCATGGTACGGCGACGGGTTCCGCTGCTGGCGCTCGCGCTCGCGCTGGTGCTGGGCGGGCTGTGGTGGTGGGCGGTGCTGAGACTGGCGCTGGTGCCCGGTCAGGCGGGGCTCGTCGAGGGGACCATGGCGGCGGGCGGCTGGGGGCTGAGCCTGCTTCCCGTGCATGTGGCCTCGGCCCGTACGCCTCGCTACGCCCCACGTGCTACCAGGGCATGGCCACGCCGCCGTTGGGGCGCAGGATCTGACCCGTCGTGAAGGATGAGGCGTCGGAGGCCAGATGGAGGACCGTGTGGGCGATGTCCTCCGGCTCACCCACCCGGCCGAGTGGGGACATCCGCGCCATGGCGGCCTCGACGTGCTCCTGCCGGTCGGCTCCATGGCGCTGTGTCATGGGTGTGCGGACCCAGCCGGGCGCGACGGCGTTGACGCGGATGCCATGCGGTCCCACCTCCGTGGCCAGCGTCCGGGTCAGCTGGACCACGGCGGCCTTCGAGACGCTGTAGCAGAGCAGGCCCTGGCTCGCCGCGTCCACCGCGCCGGACGCCATCGTGACGATGGAGCCCCGCCGCACGCCATGCGTGATCATGGAGCGGGCCGCCTCCTGGCTTGCGTACAGGACGCCCTTGAAGTTGACGGCGAACACGCGGTCGAGGTCCTCGTCCGTCGTCTCCAGGACCGTGCTGGTGTGCATGATGCCCGCGATGGCGGCCATGACCTGGAGTGGCCCGGCGCTTTCCACCGCGGCCCGGAGTGTGGCGCGGTCCGTCACGTCGACGGTGTGCGCGTGGGCCGTGCCGCCCTGTTCGCCGATGAGGGTCAGCGTTCCGCTGAGGCCGGTCTCGTCGCGGTCGGCGCAGTGGACGGTGGCGCCCGCCCTGGCGAGCAGTACGGCGGTCGCGCGGCCGATGCCGCCGGCGGCCCCGGTGACGAACGCGGTGCGGCCGGTGAGGTCGTACGGCGAGAAGGCCATGCCGGGACGGTACGACTGAGCTGACGGTCCGTCAATTGCTGGGTGCCGGACCGGACTGGCAGCCCGGGCACCAGTAGGAGATGCGGTCCCGTCCGGTCTCCTCCTTGCGGCGGACGGGGGTGCCGCAGCGGTAGCAGGGCTGGTTCTTGCGGCCGTAGACGTAGAGCTTCCGGTCGGGGCGGTCGGTGGTGAGGATCGTCCGGCGGTCGAAGCGCTCCTTGTTCGCCTCCAGGAGACGGTGGGCGGTGGAGACCAGCCGTTCGGGAACGCCCGGCGGGAGGTCGCCGACCGCGAGCCAGGGTGTGACCCGGGCCATGAAGGCGAGCTCGCACTTGTAGACGTTGCCGATGCCCGCGAGATTCCGCTGGTCCAGCAGCGCCTCGCCGAGAGGGCGGGCGGGGTCGGCGCACACCCTGCGTACCGCTTCCTCCGCGTCCCAGTCCGGGCCCAGGAGGTCGGGGCCGAGGTGGCCGACGACGGACGGCTCGTCGATGGTGCGGATCAGGCCGAGGACCGGGAGACGGTAGCCGACGGCGGTGTGGGTGGTGGTGGCCAGGATGGCCCGGATCTGGTGGCCGGGGCCGCCGCTCCAGCGCTCGTCGGGTGCGTACAGGCGCCAGGCGCCGTCCATCTGGAGGTGGGAGTGGAGGGTGAGGCCGCCCTCGATACGGGTGAGGAGGTGCTTGCCGCGCGGGGTGACGTCCAGCAGTGTCCGGCCGGTGAGGTCGGCGGTGGCCAGGCGCGGGACCCGGAGGTCGCAGCGGGTCAGGAGCTTGCCCGCCAGGGCGGTGTGCAGGCGACGGGCGGTCAGCCAGACGGTGTCTCCTTCGGGCATGGGTCCATGATGCGGGACGTGTGGCGGGCGTCGGGGTCGTGGCGGGCTGGGAGGCGGGTCCGGGCGGTGTGTGGTCAGGCGCGGAGGCGGAGGCCTCGTGGCGTGGCATGGAAGCCGGCCGCCTCCAGGGCTCGGGACAGGGGGGAGGTGAGGGCCGCGGTGCCGTTGATCCGTTCGACGGTGACCGTGCCGAGGGAGCCCGCGCGGGCGGCTGCCGCGAGGGCGTCGGCGGCCGCCTGGAGGGCCGGGGCGTCCGGTTCGGTGGGCCAGGACAGCAAGGTCTTGCCGCCGCGTTCCATGTAGAGCGTGAGCTCGCCGTCGACGAGGACGACGAGGGCGCCTGCCTTGCGGCCGGGTTTGTGGCCGGCGCCGGTGGGGGGCTCGGGCCAGGACAGCGCGGCGCCGTACGCGTTGGCCGGGTCGGCGGCGGCGAGGACGACGGCGCGCGGGGCGGCGGTGGTGTCGGCGCGGTCGCGGGCGGTGGCCGCCGCGCGGAGACGGTCGACGGCGCCGTCGATGGCGAACTGGGCGGCTCCCAGGCCTTCGACGACATAGCCGCGGCGGGCCTGGCCGGTGTCCTCGAAGGCCGACAGGACGCGGTACGTCGCCGAGAAGCCGCCCTCCACGCCCTCGGCGGCCACCGCGCCGCGCGTGACCACACCGTGCCGGTCCAGGAGGGTCCGTGCCAGGGCGTGGGCGCGGTGGGTCGGCTCAGGCTCGGCGGGCGGGAGGAGGGACCAGCGGCCGCTGACGGTGGGCGGGCCGGAGCGGGAGGCGGGGCGGGCGGCGGCGGTCAGCGTGCCGTACCGGCCGCGGGGGACGGTGCGCTTGGCGCGGTGGGCGGTGGAGCCCGCCGTACGGCCGGAGCCGAGCAGGGAGCGCAGCGGCGCCAGGGTGTCGTTGGTGAGCCGGCCGGACCAGGCCAGGTCCCACAGGGCGTCGGCGAGCTGTGGGTCGGTGGCGTCGGGGTGGGTGGTGGCGCGGACCTGGTCGGCGATCTGGCGGAAGAACAGGCCGTATCCGCCGGACAGGGTCGTCAGGATCGACTCGTGGAGGGCGGTGAGCTCCAGGGGGTGGGGCGGTGGGAGCAGCAGGGGCGCGGCGTCGGCGAGGTAGAGCGAGACCCAGCCGTCCTTGCCGGGGAGGGCGCCCGCTCCTGCCCACAGGACCTCGCCGGTGGTGGTGAGCTCGTCGAGCATGGCGGGGCCGTAGCCGGTGACGCGGGAGGGGAGGATCAGCTTTTCGAGGGCGGAAGCGGGGACGGGTGCGCCCTGGAGCTGTTCGATGGCGCGGGCCAGCCCGTCGACGCCGCGCAGGCTGTTGCTGCCCAGGTGCTGCCACTGGGGCAGGAAGGTGGCGAGCGCGGCCGGCGGGACCGGCTCCAGCTCGTGCCGGAGGGCGGCGAGCGAGCGGCGGCGCAGCCGGCGCAGTACGGCCGCGTCACACCACTCCTGGCCGATGCCGGACGGGTGGAACTCGCCTTGGACGACGCGCCCGGCGGCGGCCAGGCGGTGCAGGGCGCCGTCGGTGACGGCGGTGCCGAGACCGAACCGGGCGGCGGCCCGGGTGGACGTGAACGGGCCGTGCGTACGCGCGTACCGCGCGAGGAGGTCGCCGAGCGGGTCCTTGACCGGCTCGGTGAACGCCTCCGGGACGCCGACCGGGAGAGCCGTGCCCAGGGCGTCGCGCAGCCGGCCCGCGTCCTCGACGGCCGCCCAGTGGTCGGCGCCCCCGATACGGACGCGGATGGCCCGCCGGGTCTTCGCCAGGTGCCGGGGCCAGTCCGGGTCGGCGCCGCGCTCCACCAACTCGGCGTCGGTGAGAGGGCCCAGGACGCGCAGCACGTCGGCGACGCCCTCCACGTCCTTGACGCGGCGGTCCTCGGCGAGCCACTGGAGCTCGCTCTCCAGCTCCGTCAGGACGTCCGCGTCCAGCAGCTCGCGCAGCTCCGCCTGGCCCAGGAGCTCGGCCAGGAGCCGCGAGTCCAGGGACAGCGCGGCGGCCCGCCGCTCGGCGAGCGGGGAGTCACCCTCGTACAGGAACTGGGCCACATAGCCGAACAGCAGTGAGCGGGCGAACGGGGACGGCTCGGGGGTGGTGACCTCGACCAGCCGGACACGGCGGGACTCGATGTCGCCCATCAGCTCCCGCAGCCCGGGGACGTCGAAGACGTCCTGCAGGCACTCGCGGACCGCCTCCAGGACGATGGGGAACGAGCCGAACTCGCTCGCCACCTGGAGCAGTTGGGCGGCGCGCTGGCGCTGCTGCCACAGCGGCGTGCGCTTTCCGGGAGTGCGGCGCGGCAGCAGCAGGGCGCGGGCCGCGCACTCCCGGAAGCGGGAGGCGAACAGCGCCGAGCCGCCGACCTGGTCGGTGACGATCTGGTCGACCTCGCCCTTGTCGAACAGGACGTCGGCGGCGCCGACCGGCGCCTTGTCGTTGTCGTACTCCAGGCCGGGGGCGGCCGGGTCCTGGTCGAGCAGGTCCAGGCCCATCAGGTCCGCGTCGGGCAGCCGCAGCACGATGCCGTCGTCGGCGTGCATGACCTGGGCGTCCATGCCGTACCGCTCGGAGAGCCGGGCGCCCAGCGCCAGCGCCCACGGGGCGTGCACCTGCGCGCCGAACGGCGAGTGCACCACCACCCGCCAGTCGCCCAGCTCGTCGCGGAACCGCTCCACCAGGATGGTCCGGTCGTCCGGCACATGGCCGCACGCCTGGCGCTGCTCGTCCAGGTACGCCAGGACGTTGTCGGCCGCCCAGGCGTCCAGGCCCGCCGCCAGCAGGCGCAGCCGCGCGTCGTCCGGTGCCAGCGAGCCGACCTCGCGGAGGAACGCGCCCACCGCACGTCCCAGCTCCAGCGGACGGCCCAGCTGGTCGCCCTTCCAGAACGGGAGCCGGCCCGGCACACCGGGCGCGGGGGAGACCAGCACCCGGTCGCGCGTGATGTCCTCGATGCGCCACGAGGAGGTGCCGAGGGTGAACACGTCGCCGACCCGCGACTCGTACACCATCTCCTCGTCCAGCTCGCCGACCCGGCCGCCGCCCTTCTTCGGGTCGGCGCCCGCGAGGAACACCCCGAACAGGCCCCGGTCGGGGATCGTGCCGCCCGAGGTGACGGCGAGGCGCTGCGCCCCCGGGCGGCCGGTGACCGTACCGGCGACGCGGTCCCACACCACGCGCGGGCGCAGCTCCGCGAACGCGTCGGACGGATAACGCCCGGCGAGCATGTCCAGGACGGCGGTGAACGCCGCCTCGGGCAGCGACGCGAACGGCGCGGCCCGCCGGACCACGGCGAGCAGGTCGTCGAACTGCCAGGTGTCCAGGGCGACCATGGCGACCAGCTGCTGGGCCAGCACGTCGAGCGGATTGGCCGGGATCCGCATCGACTCGATGGAGCCGGCCCGCATCCGCTCGGTGACCACGGCCGCCTGCACCAGGTCGCCGCGGTACTTGGGGAACACCACGCCCGTCGACACGGCGCCCACCTGGTGCCCGGCGCGGCCCACGCGCTGGAGGCCGGAGGCCACCGACGGCGGTGACTCGACCTGGACGACCAGGTCCACCGCGCCCATGTCGATGCCCAGCTCCAGGCTGGAGGTGGCGACAACGGCCGGTAGCCGGCCCGCCTTGAGGTCCTCCTCGACCAGGGCCCGCTGCTCCTTGGAGACCGAGCCGTGGTGCGCCCGCGCGAGCAGCGGCGGGGCGCCCTTCGCGGCACCGGACTGCGCCATCAGCTCGGCGGGGGACTGGTCCTCGGGGAGGGCCTCCCCGGTGGCCCGCTCGTAGGCGATCTCATTGAGCCGGTTGCACAGCCGCTCGGCCAGCCGGCGGGAGTTGGCGAAGACGATCGTCGACCGGTGTGCCTGCACGAGGTCGGCGATCCGCTCTTCGACATGCGGCCAGATCGACGGCCGCTCGGCCTGGTCCGTCTCCGTCGCGGGCGACCCCCCGAGCTCCCCCAGGTCCTCGACCGGGACGACCACGGACAGGTCGAACTCCTTGCCCGAGACCGGCTGGACGATCTCCACCTTCCGCTGCGGCGACAGATAGCGGGCGACCTCGTCCACCGGGCGGACCGTCGCGGACAGCCCGATGCGGCGGGCCGGGCGCGGCAGCAGCTCGTCCAGCCGCTCCAGGGACAGTGCGAGATGGGCACCCCGCTTCGTACCGGCGACCGCGTGCACCTCGTCCAGGATCACCGTCTCCACGCCGGAGAGCGCGTCCCGCGTGGCGGAGGTGAGCATCAGGAACAGCGACTCCGGCGTGGTGATCAGGATGTCCGGCGGCCTGGTGGCGAGCGACCGCCGCTCGGCGGCCGGCGTGTCGCCCGAGCGGATGCCGACCCGCACGTCCGGCTCGGGCAGGCCGAGGCGGACGGACTCCTGGCGGATGCCGGTCAGCGGACTGCGCAGATTGCGCTCCACGTCGACGGCGAGAGCCTTCAGCGGAGACACGTACAGCACACGGCAGCGCTTCTTCGCGTCGGCGGGTGGCGGCGTGGACGCGAGCCGGTCGAGGGAAGCGAGGAACGCGGCCAGCGTCTTGCCGGACCCGGTCGGGGCGACGACCAGGACGTCCGAGCCCTCGCCGATCGCCCGCCAGGCCCCTTCCTGGGCCGCGGTGGGCGCGCTGAAGGCCCCCGTGAACCAGCCGCGGGTCGCGGGGGAGAAGGAGTCGAGCGCAGTCCTGACCATGTCCACCATCGTGCACCCCACCACTGACAATCCGGCGCGGCGGCCGTGCCGGCGGCCTGTCCAGCACCCTCACCGGGCTGTCCGGGACGTGGAGGTGCAGGCCGGCGGCGCGCGAGTGGAAGCCAGAATGGAGGAATGGCGAGCGGGCGGGAAGGCGAATGGGCCAGGCACTGGCAGTACCCCGGTGTGCCCGGGCTCGACCTGCTCCGCGCCCGCTACGTACGCCATTCCTTCACCCGGCACAGCCATGAGGGGTTCGTCCTCGGCGCGGTGCGGCGTGGCGTCGAGGACGTGATCATGCCGGAGGGCACCATCCGGGCCCGCCCCGGCACCGTCGTCATGATCAACCCCGAGGTGCCGCACTCCGCTCACGCCGGAGTGCCCGAAGGCTGGTCGTACGCCACCCTCTACCCGTCGTCGGAGCTCGTCGCCGCGATCGCGGAGGAGGAGGCGACACTGCGCGGCACCGCCGGCTTCGCCGAGACCATCGTCGAGGACGAGGACACCGCCCAGCTCATCCGCGCGGTGCACCGGGCGGCCGAGGAGGGCAACGCGCTCGCCGCCGACAGCCTGCTGCGGATCGCCGTGGCCCGGCTGCTGCGCCGCCACGGCCAGTCGCTGCCGCGGCGCGAACCACTCGCCGCCGGGGCCCGCACGGCCTCCCGGGCCAGGGAGCTCCTCCAGGAGCGGATGGCCCAGCCGCCGTCCCTGGAACAGCTCGCGCGGGAACTGGGCACCAGCCCCTTCGCACTGCTGCGCGCCTTCAAGGCCGCTTACGGCATGCCGCTCCACACCTGGCTCACCAATGCCCGTGTACGCACCGCTCGCCACCTCCTGGAGGCCGGCACGGCGCCCGCGGCCGCCGCCGTCGCGGTCGGGTTCACCGACCAGCCGCACCTGAACCGGCACTTCACCCGGATCGTCGGGGTGCCGCCGGGCGCCTACCAGCGCGAGCGTGCAAGAACGTACAAGACCGGGAAGCTTCCCCGTTCGTAGCCTCGGGGCGTGACAGAACAGACAGCACTCACACAGATGGGCATACCGCCCGCGACCAAGCCCGACCGTGCCGTCGTCCGGGACGCGCTCGGCGTCGGCGTGGCCGTCGGACTCTCCGGTTTCGCGTTCGGCGTGACCTCGGCCGGGGCCGGGCTCGGCCTGCTCCAGAGCTGCGCGCTCAGCCTGCTGGTCTTCACGGGCGCCTCGCAGTTCGCGCTCGTCGGAGCCCTGGCCGCCGGCGGGAATCCGTTCACCGCCGCCGCGGGCGCCTTCTTCCTCGGCACCCGGAACGCCTTCTACGGGCTGCGGCTGTCACAGCTCCTGGCCCTGCCCCGGTCCGTACGGCCGCTCGCCGCCCACTGGGTCATCGACGAGACGGCGGCCGTGTCGCTCGCCCAGCCGGACCGGCGGGCCGCCCGTCTCGGCTTCACCGTCACCGGGATCACCCTCTATGCGCTGTGGAACCTCACCACGCTCCTCGGGGCGCTGGGCGCCGAGGCCATCGGTGACACCGACGCGTGGGGACTGGACGCCGCCGGGCCGGCCGTCTTCCTCGCCCTTCTGGCGCCCATGCTGCGGACGGCCACCGAGCGGGCGGTCGCCGCGATCGCCGTCGTCCTCGGGCTGGGCCTCCTTCCGGTGCTGCCCGCCGGGGTGCCGGTACTGGTCGCGGCACTGGCCGCGCCCGTCGTGCTGTGGTGCGAGGGCCGCAAGACCGGCCCCGCCGGGGAGAAGGGGACAGACCGTTGACCATCTGGATCGCCATAGGGCTGACCGCCGCCGGCTGCTACCTCCTCAAGCTGATCGGGCTCCTGGTTCCCGCGGGGACGCTGGAGCGGCCGCTGGTGCAGCGGCTGTCGGCGCTGCTGCCCGTCGCGCTGCTGGCCGCGCTCACGGCGCAGCACACCTTCGGCAGCAACAGCGCGCTCGTCGTCGACGCGCGGGGAGCGGGCCTCGCCGCGGCGGCGCTCGCCCTGGTGCTGCGCGCGCCCTTCCTGGTCGTGGTCGCCGCCGCGGTGGCGGTGACGGCGGGTGTACGGGCCGTAGGCGGCTGAGGGCCCCGGGACCGGCGGCAAGGGGCGCGGCTCTCCGGGATCAGCCGCCGATCCGGCGGCCGTGCGCCCGCAGCGTACGCAGCGCCTCGATCGTCACGATCGGGCGGGACTCCAGGGCCGTGCCCGGCGCCCACTGGCGCCACCTGACCGGCCAGCCGCCGTCCTCCTCCTGGTCGGCCGCGAGGCGGTCCAGGGACCGGTCCATCTCCTCGTCCGTGAACCAGTGCCGGGCGAGCGAGTCCGGCACGCGCGCGTAGTCGTGCGGAAAGTGATGCTCGCCCGGGGCGTAGCCGGGCGCGACCGGATACTCGTCGACGCGGTCCGCATCCAGCACCGCCAGCCGCTGCTCCCGCACCAGGCGGCCGAGCCGGTCCGCGGCGGCCTCCGCGCGGGCACGGTCCGGAACCCCGTCCAGGAACGCGACGGCGGCCTGGATCTCGTACGGATGCGACTTCTCCAGCGCGTCGACGGCGGCCCAGCAGAAGTCCGTGGCGCGGAAGAGCCACGCGTGCCACACCTGGTTGCGGTGGAGGAGCCCGACGACCGGGCCGGTGGCCAGCAGGTCACTGGGCGGGTCGTCCACGACCGGCATGAACGGAGCGACCGGATAGCCCCGGATCGAGGGGTGAAGGGCCGGAAGGGCCCCGTCGTGGGTGGTCACGCCCGTCAGGTAGCGGCAGATGCGGTCCACGCGCAGTCCGCCGCAGCGGCCGATGGAGTCCAGCACCCGCAGTGCGTGAGCGGTGTGCAGCGGCTGGCTGACGGGTCCGCGCAGATCCGGCTCCAGGGCGTGTCCGTAGCCCCCGTCCTCGTTGAGGTACGCGGTGAGGGCGGCCTCCACGGAGTCGGCGCCACCGCCCAGGAAGTGGTAAGCGAACCGCCGCTGTTCGAGCACGCGGGCCGTCAGCCAGATGAAGTGCTCGGCGCGCGAGAGGGGAGTTCCAGCCATGTTCCGACCGTAGGGCGGAAAGGGCTTTCGGCAAGCGGCGTGGACAGGGCTGCACTCTCAGGAGCGGGATACTTGAGGCATGCGGTTGACGATTTTCTGGGAGCGGATGGCGGACCACTTCGGTGAGGCGTACGCCGAGTCCTTCGCTCGGGACCATGTCATGTCCGAGCTGGGCGGCCGGACGGTGTACCAGGCGCTGGACGCGGGGTGGGAGGCGAAGGACGTGTGGCGGGCGGTCTGCGCGGCCGTGGACGTCCCCGCCGACAAGCGGTGAGCGGTCGTGTGCTGAAGCGGTGATCTCCGGGCTGGCCGGCCGAGTGTCACAGCCGTACGGGAGACTTGGCCCGTGGCCCCGACTGACGAGACAGAGACGACGACCACCGAGCCGGTGACGGGCGAACCCGCGTCACCGGCCACCAACCCGGCCGCCGTGCCGCCGAGCAGGACCGCGGCGGCGACGGCGACCACGTCGACCGGCGGCGGGCACCCCGCCGCCCGCATGCCTCGCTGGCTCCCGAAGGCCATGGTCCTGGCCCTCGCCCTCTACGCCTGTTTCCAGCTGGGCAGTTGGGCGTTCCATCAGCTCATCGGCCTGCTGCTGAACATCCTCATCGCCTTCTTCCTGGCGCTGGCGATCGAACCCGCCGTCGGGCGGATGGCCGCCCGGGGAATGCGCCGCGGCCTCGCCACCTTCCTGGTCTTCTTCGCGGTCCTGGCGGTCGGTGTCGGCTTCGTCGTGCTGCTCGGCTCGATGCTGGCCGGCCAGATCATCGAGATGGTCGAGGACTTCCCCCGGTACCTCGACTCGCTGATCAACTGGATCAACCACACGTTCCACACCGAGCTGTCCCGGGTCGAGGCCCAGGACAGCCTGCTGCGCTCCGACTGGCTGCGGAAGTACGTGCAGAACAGCGCGAGCGGAGTTCTGGACGTCTCGGCGACCGTGCTCGGCGGGCTGTTCAAGCTACTCACGATCTTCCTGTTCTCGTTCTACTTCGCGGCCGACGGTCCGCGGCTGCGCCGGGCCCTGTGCTCCGTCCTGCCGCCCGCCAAGCAGGCCGAGGTGCTGCGCGCGTGGGAGATCGCCGTCGACAAGACCGGCGGCTATCTGTACTCGCGCGGGCTCATGGCCCTGATCTCCGGCGTCGCCCACTACGTCCTGCTGGAGTTCCTGGCGGTGCCGTACGCGCCCGCGCTGGCCGTGTGGGTCGGTCTGGTCTCGCAGTTCCTCCCCACCATCGGCACCTACCTGGCGGGCGCGCTGCCGATGCTGATCGCCTTCACCGAGAACCCCTGGTACGCGCTGTGGGTGCTGGCGTTCGTCGTGGTGTACCAGCAGTTCGAGAACTACGTGCTCCAGCCCAAGCTCACCGCCAAGACCGTGGACATCCACCCGGCGGTGGCCTTCGGGTCGGTCGTGGCGGGCACCGCGCTGCTCGGCGCGGTCGGCGCGCTCATCGCGATCCCTGCGGTCGCGACCCTCCAGGCGTTCCTCGGCGCGTACGTGAAGCGGTACGACGTGACGGAGGACCCGCGGGTGCACGGCCACCGGCGGCACGGTGAGGCCGTCCTGGCCCGGGTGCAGCGGGCCCTCGGCGCCAAGAAGGAACAGGAACCGGGCGCCGGGGCACCGCCACGCGACGGCGCCGGACGCGGGTGCGGGCGGGTGTGACGACGCCCCGCGGCGGACCGGTGTGGCTCGCTTGACAGCAAAATCGAACATCCATTCTTATGGGGGTTCCGGCCCGGAATTACGGGGGCGACGAGGTGTCGGCCGCTGAGTTGTCCACAGGTCGGAGGGACGTCGGGGCCCATTGTCAGTGGCAGGGGTTAGCGTCTTTGACGTGAAGCGATCGACTCAAGCAAACCGGGTGGAACCCATGGCAGGAACCGACCGCGAGAAGGCGCTCGACGCCGCGCTCGCACAGATTGAACGGCAATTCGGCAAGGGCGCGGTGATGCGCCTCGGCGAGCGGCCGAACGAGCCCATCGAGGTGATCCCGACCGGGTCGACCGCGCTGGACGTCGCACTCGGCGTCGGCGGGCTGCCCCGCGGGCGCGTGGTGGAGGTGTACGGCCCGGAGTCCTCCGGTAAGACGACCCTCACCCTGCACGCCGTGGCCAACGCGCAGAAGGCCGGCGGCCAGGTGGCGTTCGTGGACGCCGAGCACGCCCTCGACCCCGAGTACGCGAAGAAGCTCGGCGTCGACATCGACAACCTGATCCTGTCCCAGCCCGACAACGGCGAGCAGGCCCTGGAGATCGTGGACATGCTGGTCCGCTCCGGCGCGCTCGACCTGATCGTCATCGACTCCGTGGCGGCGCTCGTGCCGCGCGCGGAGATCGAGGGCGAGATGGGCGATTCGCACGTGGGTCTCCAGGCCCGTCTGATGAGCCAGGCGCTCCGGAAGATCACCAGCGCGCTCAACCAGTCCAAGACCACGGCGATCTTCATCAACCAGCTCCGCGAGAAGATCGGTGTGATGTTCGGCTCGCCGGAGACCACGACGGGTGGCCGGGCGCTGAAGTTCTACGCCTCGGTGCGTATCGACATCCGCCGTATCGAGACCCTCAAGGACGGCACGGAGGCGGTCGGCAACCGCACCCGTTGCAAGGTCGTCAAGAACAAGGTCGCGCCGCCGTTCAAGCAGGCCGAGTTCGACATCCTCTACGGCCAGGGCATCAGCCGCGAGGGCGGTCTGATCGACATGGGCGTCGAGCACGGCTTCGTCCGCAAGGCGGGCGCCTGGTACACGTACGAGGGCGACCAGCTGGGCCAGGGCAAGGAGAACGCCCGCAACTTCCTGAAGGACAACCCGGACCTCGCCAACGAGATCGAGAAGAAGATCAAGGAGAAGCTGGGCGTCGGCGTCCGGCCCGAGGCCCCGGCGGCCGAGCCCGGCACGGACGCGGCGGGAGCGACGGGAGCGGCGGCGGCCTCGGACGAGCCGGCGAAGTCGGTTCCGGCCCCGGCGGCCAAGGCCACCAAGGCGACCAAGACCGCGGCCGCCAAGGCCTGACCCCGTGGTCCGGCGCACCGAATGGCCGGGCGACAGCACCGACTCGTCGAGGGCCGAGCAGGAGCTGTCGCCCCAGGATCCGGCTGAGCGGGCGCGGGCGATCTGCCTGCGCCTGCTCACCGGGACCCCGCGCACCCGCAAGCAACTCGCGGACGCGTTGCGCAAACGTGAGATCCCGGACGAGGTCGCCGACGAGGTCCTCTCCCGCTTCGAGGACGTCGGCCTGATCGACGACGCGGCCTTCGCGGGAGCGTGGGTGGAGTCCCGGCACCACGGCCGGGGCCTGGCCCGCCGTGCCCTCGCGCGGGAGCTGCGCACCAAGGGGGTGGACGCCGAGCTGATCGACGAAGCGGTGGGTCAGCTCGACTCCGAGCAGGAGGAGGAGACGGCCCGCGAGCTGGTGGCCCGCAGACTCCGGTCGACCCGCGGCCTCGACCGCGACCGCCGCCTCCGCCGCCTCGCGGGCATGCTCGCTCGCAAGGGCTACCCGGAAGGCATGGCCTTGCGGGTGGTCCGGCAGGCGCTGGAGGCGGAGGGCGAGGACACGGAGGACCTGCCCTACGAGGGCCTCTGACCCGCCGGCGCCCCGCGCGCCTGCTGGGCCGCACGTCCCGATCGGCCTCCGTACCGGTCTGGCCGCGCGCTCCGGTTGGCTTCCGCGCCTGGTCGGGCCCGCGCCTGGTCGGGCCCGCGCCTGGCTCGGGCGCGCCCGTCACCCCTGCCTGGAGGGCCCCCCGCGCCCGCTCCGGCCGCACCTGGCATCTGCGCCTGCGTAGGGCCCGCGCCTGGTGGAGCCGCGCCCGGCGCCAGCGCCTGGAGGGCCCCGCGCCCACTCCGGCCACGTGCCTGGTAGGCCGCGCGCCCCGGTGGGCTTCCGCGCCGGTCGGCCGCTCGCGCCCGGCGTCCCGTGACCTGGGCGGCTCGGCGGGGGCATGGCAGCAGGGGGCGTCGAGGCGGGGGGAGAGGGGGGACCCGGCGGGGTGGCTCGGCTTCGGTGGCCTGCCTCGCGAGTGGTACGCGGGGCAGCCAGGGACGTGGAGGGCCGAGGCGGCCGGGGCGTCAGGGGGCGGTGACCGGGAGGTCCGCCGCCTTCCAGGCTTGGAAGCCGCCGATGAGGTCGGTCGCGCGGTGGAGGCCCAGCTGGTGCAAGGACGCGGCCGCCAGGGACGAGGCGTACCCCTCGTCGCACACCACGACGACCCGCAGGTCGTGGCTCACCGCCTCCGGGGCGCGGTGGCTGCCCTGGGGGTCGAGGCGCCACTCCAGTTCGTTGCGTTCCACGACCAGCGCCCCGGGGATCAGCCCGTCGCGCTCGCGCAGCGCCGCGTACCGGATGTCCACCAGCAGCGCGTCACCCGCCTCGGCCGCCGCGAAGGCCTCGCCCGGGGTCACCCGGTCCAGCCCCGCCCGGACCTGCTCCAGCAACTCGTCGATGGTCACTGCCAGTCCTCCGGACGCTCGACCTGCTCCAGACGCAGCACCGGGCCGGTACGGCTGAAGCGCCGGATCAGCGGCAGCGGCGGGTAGTACGCGTGCACCGACACGGCGTGCTCCGCGGGCGACTCGTTCAGCACCTCGTGCACATGGTGCCGGCCGAACACCCGCCCCTCGCCCGCCCGCAGCAGGCGCTCGCGGTCGACGCCCTCGTTCAGTTCGAGTGACCGCCAGCCGCCCGAAGGCAGCCGCACGGACAGGGAGTTCTCCCTCAGCGCGCCGCGCGCCGTGGCGAAGGCGCCGAGCGACTCGGCGTGGTCGTGCCACCCCGTGCCGGTGCCGGGCGGCCAGCCGATGAGCCAGGCCTCGCTGCCGCCCGGCCCGTCGAGCCGCACCCATGTGCGGCCCTCCGGGTCGAGCGGGAGGGAGGAGATCAGCGCGGGGTCGGCCGCGGTGCGGCGGACGAAGTCGAGGAGCTGGGCAGCCGTTGGCACATCGGCGACCACAGATGCGGAGGGGGAGGGGGAGGGGGAGACAGACTGGGACATGGAAAACCGTCCTGGGTCCTGGACATGAAGTCGCGGAAAACGCGCACGGCAAACGGCGCGTAAAGGAAAAGAGCGAGTTCAGCAGGACCGACGACACACGCAGCCCGCATAGCGGACCAGGTCCATATGGACCCTCCGCCACAGGCGCACATCGGTGCCGTTCATGATCGGGAGTACAGCACGTACTCCCCATCACGTCAATTGACGTCGGCCGTCCGGTCGCTGTGCTCGGGCGACGGCGCACCGCCGCGCACCGCGTCGGCCGCCGCGTGCAGCTCCGCCGGCCGGACCCCGGTGAAGGCCGCCGCCAGATGCCCGTCGGGCCGCACCAGCAGCACGGTGTGCGCGGCCGCCCCGGGGTACGCCTCCGTGACCAACACCTCACCCTCGACCGGAAGACCGGCCACCGCCTCCACCAGCCGGGGCATCACGCCCGCGGACATCCAGTGCCTCCGGTCCCACACCCCCGTACCCGGCGCGACCAGCACCGCCAGGAGCCTGCCCCGGCCCAGCCGGTCCCGCAGCCGCGCGGTGGTGCCGTCCTCCGGAGCCGTGACCCGCACGTCCGCCACCGGCGCACCGGGCGGCGTACCGACGCTCGTGTGCGCCTCGGCGTACGAGGGCGCGAGGGGGGAGTGCGGGTACGCGGGCGGCGCACCGAGCGGGCCGCGCCCCACGTGCCCGTCCATCAGCAGCGCGTCATGCCCACCGCCCCGCAGATACGTCCGCAGCCCGCCCGCACCGCGCAGCACCGGCAACGACTGGTCGGCCGCCCGCAGCCGGGCCGCGACCGCCGTGCGCCGCTCGGCCTGGTAGCTGTCCAGCAGCGCCTCCGACGCCCCGTGGCGCCAGGCCAGCGCCAGCTTCCACGCCAGGTTCTCGACGTCCCGCAGCCCCTCGTCCAGCCCCTGCGTACCGAGCGCGCCCAGCAGGTGGGCGGCGTCCCCGGCGAGGAAGGCCCGCTCCACGCGCCACCGCTTCGCGAGCCGGTGGTGCAGCGTGTAGACGCCGGTGTCGACCAGGTCGTACGCCGGTGCCGCACCGCACCAGCCGGCCAGCGTCTCGCGGATCCGGGACACCAGCGCGTCGGGCGTCACCAGGTCACCGCGCGGTGGCAGCAGCCAGTCCAGCCGCCACGCGCCGTCCGGCAGCGGCCGGGCCGTGACTTCCTCGCCCACGCCGCGCCACGGCGGCTGACGGTGCAGCAAGGCCTCGTCCGGCCAGGGTAGTTCGGCGTGCAGGGCGGCCACCGCGTGCCGCTCCACCGCCGTACGCCCCGGGAAACGGACGCCCAGCAGCTTGCGCACGGTCGAGCGGGCCCCGTCGCAGCCGACCAGGTGACTGCCGCGCCACGAGGTCGCACCGGCCCCGCGCGTGTGCGCCGTCACGCCGTGCGCGTCCTGTTCGATGCCGTCCAGGCGGCTGTGCGTGACCACCCGCACCAGGTCCGGGTCCGGGAGCGCGGCGATGGCCTCCCGGAGCCCGCGCGTCAGGGCGTGCTGCGGGATGTGCAGCGGCGACGGGGCGTCTAGTCCGAACTCGACGTGCCGCATCTGCTGCCTGCGGCGCATCGACCGCCAGCCGGTCCAGCGCGCCCCCTCGTCCCGTACGGTGGCGCAGCCGAGGCGCTCCACGAACGCCGCCGTGTCCGGGCGCAGTACGGCGGTGCGCGAGGCGCGCGGCTCGTCCTTGCCGGGGCCCTCGTCCAGGACGACGGAGGGTACGCCCTGCGCGGCCAGGGCGAGGGAGAGCGCCAGCCCGACCGGACCGGCGCCGACCACGATCACCGGGTCCACGACATGGCTCCTGAGGCCCGTACGGCCATGCGGTGAGCAGGGGAAACACGGGACAGTGCGGCTGGAGCCCGACGCGACGTGATCACAGAACGTATGCAACCCACTGCCGCTGCTTGCGTCAAGTGACGGGGGCAGCGGCGCGAACGCCACTGCCCCCGTACACCGCGCAAGACACCCGGATGATGTCACATACCGTCAGTCCTTCGAGATCCCGGGCACGTCGGGGAAGGTGCCGAGCCCCGCCGCGTTACCGGCGTCGCCGGCCAGCACGGCCGCGCTTCCGGCCGGGTCGGCCGGTCCGATGCCCGTCTTGGCGCGGCGCCCGCGCTTCTCGATCCAGGTCGCGAGCGCGGACAGCGCCAGGCACATCGCGACGTAGATGGCACCGATCACCACGATCGTCGACACGTACGGGTACATGCCGTTGACCTGCGTGTTGGAGGCGATCAGACGGGCCGTCTGGAGCAGCTCGGGGTACAGGATGATGAAGCCGAGCGAGGTGTCCTTGAGGGTCACCACCAGCTGGCTGATGATCGTCGGCAGCATCGCCCGGACGGCTTGCGGCAGCAGCACGGTGGTCATGACCTGCGTCTTGCTCATGCCGAGCGCGTACGCGGCCTCCCGCTGGCCCTTCGGCACGGAGTTGACGCCGGCGCGCAGCACCTCGGCCTGGACGCAGCCGTTGTAGATCGACAGGCCGGCCGCCAGCGCCCACATCGAGTAGTCGGTCAGGAAACCGACCCATACGGCGTAGATGGTGATCAGCAGCGGGATGGAGCGGAACAGCTCGATGAAGCCGGTCGCCAGCCACCGGACCGGCTTGTGGTCGGAGAGCCGCGCGACGGCCAGCAGCACGCCCAGTACGAGTGAGCCGACGGCCGCGATGCCGAAGGCCTTCAGGGTGGCGAGGACGGCGTCGGCGATGTTCTGCCGGATACCGGCGTAGTTGAAGATGTCCCACATCTCGGGGGCGAGGTGCCCCTTGTCGCCCAGCCGCATGATCACGACGGCGAGCAGCCCCACGATGGCGGCGGTGCCGAGGACGGCGTAGACGCGGTTGCGGATGACGGCCTTGGGGCCGGGGGCGTCGAAGAGAACGCTGGCGCTCATCGGGCGACCTCCAGGCGGCGCTCAAGGAATCGGAAGACACCACTGATGGAGAAGGTGACCACCAGGTAGGCGAGGGAGACCCAGATGAAGATCGGGATGATGTCGTAGCCCTCTTCGCTCATCAGCTTCTGCCAGCCGAAGAGTTCGGTGACGCTGAAGGCGCCCGCGATGGCCGAGTTCTTGGTGAGCGCGATGAGGATCGAGCTCAGCGGCGGCAGCACGGTACGGGTGGCCTGCGGCAGCACGATCAGCCGCAGCGTCTGCGAGAACGTCATGCCGAGGGAACGGGCCGCCTCTGCCTGGCCCAGCGGCACCGTGTTGATGCCGGAGCGGACCGCCTCGCAGATGAAGGAGGAGGTGTAGAAGCCGAGCGCGATCGAGCCGAGGACGAAGGCGCTCATGCCCGGGAAGAGGATCTCGGGCACCACGAACGTCGTCACCAGGAACAGCAGCGTCAGCGGCGTATTGCGCAGCAGGGTGACCCACGCCGTGCCGAACCAGCGCAGCGGCGGGACGGGGGAGACCCGGCAACCGGCGATGGCGATGCCGAGGACCAGCGCGATGGCGGTGCTGACGGCGGTGATCGACACGGTTCCTATGAAGCCGTCGCGGAACTCTGAGAAGTGGTCGAGCAGTACGTTCATGGGGTCTCCGCGTCGGCGGTCAGCGGCTGGCGGTCAAGGTGCGTGCGGGTCAAGGTGCTTGCGGGTCAGGGTGCGTGCGGGGCAGCGTGTGCGAGGTACGGCGTGCGTGCGGTACGGCGTGCGGTACGTGGGGCGTGCGGTCGACGTGCCCGTGCGGTCGACGTGCCCGTGGGGCGGACGTGCTCGCGCGGGCGACGCGCGCGGAGCACGGGCGGCGGAGCGCCCCGTACACCTCAGGTACGGGGCGCTTCGTCGTGAAGCGGGGCGATCAGTAGCGCTCGAGCGCCGGCGGCGCGGTGTAGGCCGAGCCGGACAGACCGAGGGTGGCCTCGTAGATCTTCTTGTACGTGCCGTCCTTGATCCGGTTCTCCAGCGCGGTGTTGACCGCGTCGCGCAGGACCTTGTCGTCCTTGTTCATGCCGATGCCGTACGGCTCCTGGGTGAACGGCTTGCCGGCGACCTTCAGCTTGGTCGGGTTCTGGGCGGCGTACCCCTTGAGGATCGCGTCGTCCGTCGTCACCGCGTCGACCTGCTTGGTGAGCAGCTGCTGGACGCAGTCGGAGTACTTGCCGAGCTCGGTGGTCTCGGCGCCGTACTGCGGCTTCTTGATCTCCTGCAGCGGCGTGGAGCCCGTGATGGAGCAGACCTTCTTGCCCCGGACGGTCTCCGGACCCGTGATCGCGGTCTCGTCCTTGCGGACCAGGAGGTCGGCGCCGGCCTTGTAGTACGGACCCGCGAAGCCGACCAGCGCCTTGCGCTTGTCGTTGATCGTGTAGGTACCGACGTAGTAGTCGACCTGGCCCTTGGAGATGGCGGTCTCACGGGTGCTGGAGTCGACCGTCTTCCACTCGATCTGGGACTCGGTGAAGCCCAGGTCGGCGGCGATCATCTTGGCGATCTCGACGTCGAAGCCGGAGCGCTTCTTGGTGGCCTGGTCCTCGAAGCCGAGGTACGGCTGGTCCGCCTTGGAGCCGATGATCAGCTTGCCGCGCTCCTTGGCGGCCTTGAACGTCGCCGAGCCCTTCAGGTCGACGTTCGTCGCGACGACGTACTTCGGCAGGGCCGGCGCGTTCGTGGCGCCGGGCTGGACGCCGCCCGGCTTGTCGCCCGCGGAGCCCTCCTTGCCACCACAGGCGGTCGCGGTCAGCGCGAGCACAGCAACGGCCAGCGCGGCCGTCTTGCGGAGCTTCATGGTGAACATCCCTTATGTCGTGGTTCGTTGGTCGTCGTCGTCGCCGCTGGTACCGGCGGGATCCGTCAGTGGTGAAGGATCTTCGACAGGAAGTCCTTGGCCCGGTCGCTGCGCGGACTGCTGAAGAACTGCTCCGGCGTCGCCTCTTCGACGATCCGGCCGTCCGCCATGAAGACGACCCGGTTCGCGGCGGACCGGGCGAAGCCCATCTCGTGGGTGACGACGATCATCGTCATCCCGTCCCGCGCCAGCTGCTGCATGACCTCGAGGACCTCGTTGATCATCTCGGGGTCGAGCGCCGACGTGGGCTCGTCGAAGAGCATCACCTTCGGGTCCATCGCCAGGGCCCGGGCGATCGCGACGCGCTGCTGCTGCCCGCCGGACAGCTGCGCCGGGTACTTGTCGGCCTGGGAGCCGACGCCCACCCGGTCGAGCAGCGTCCGGGCCTTCTGCTCCGCGGCCTTCTTGTCCGCCTTGCGGACCTTGACCTGGCCCAGCATGACGTTCTCCAGCACCGTCTTGTGCGCGAAGAGGTTGAACGACTGGAAGACCATGCCGACGTCGGCGCGCAGCCGGGCGAGCTCCTTGCCCTCCTGTGGCAGCGGCTTGCCGTCGATGGTGATGCTGCCCGAGTCGATCGTCTCCAGGCGGTTGATGGTGCGGCACAGCGTGGACTTGCCGGACCCGGACGGTCCGATGACGACCACGACCTCGCCACGGGCGATGGTCAGGTCGATGTCCTGGAGCACATGCAGCGCGCCGAAGTGCTTGTTGACGTTGCTCAGCACGACCAGGTCGCTCGCCGTCGGTACGGCGTCCTCCGCGCCCTTGGTCACTGACACTCCGCTCATCGGCTTCTTGCTCCGTCCTCCTCGGTTGGGAGGACACTAATCACGCAGTGCGACCAGCGTCATTACATCTGAGCGGAAATTGAGCATAACGATCCGGCTGCAACCGGACACTATGCGTGAACGGGACGGGCTCGGGGCGGCTCCGGGACGGCGGTCCGGAGTACGGGTGCATAACGGAAACCCGGATGCCCCCGGAACCCTCTTGACTGGCAGGGCGTACATCGGCGTTCATGCCCAAGTGGCCGTATGGTCACCAAAGCGATCGCACCTTTCGGAGGGGGGCCATGAGACTGCTGCTCGTCGAGGACGACGACCATGTCGCCGCGGCCCTGTCCGCGATCCTCAGGAAGCACGGGTTCGACGTCACCCACGCCCGCAACGGCGAGGAGGCGCTCCAGGCCGTGCTGCCCGCCGCCAACGCCGGACGGGCGCCCTTCGGCGTCGTACTCCTCGACCTCGGCCTGCCCGACCAGGACGGCTACCAGGTGTGCGGCAAGATCCGGAAGCTCACCTCCACGCCGGTGATCATGGTCACCGCGCGGGCCGACGTCCGCTCCCGGATCCACGGGCTCAACCTCGGCGCCGACGACTACGTCGTCAAGCCGTACGACACGGGCGAGTTGCTCGCCCGCATCCACGCCGTCAGCCGCCGCTCCGGCCCCGCGGACGCCGACGACAACAGCGGTACGGGCGGTACGGGCGGTACGGGCGGTACGGGTGGTACGGACGAGGCGGCGCCGCTGCGCCTCGGCTCCGTCACCGTCGAGCTGTCCACCCGCAGGGTCAGCGTGGCGGGTACGGAGGTCCAGCTCACCCGCAAGGAGTTCGACCTGCTCGCCCTGCTCGCGCAGCGGCCCGGCGTCGTCTTCCGGCGGGAGCAGATCATCAGCGAGGTCTGGCGCACCAGCTGGGAGGGAACCGGCCGCACCCTGGAGGTGCATGTGGCGTCCCTGCGCGCCAAGCTGCGGATGCCCGCCCTCATCGAGACCGTGCGCGGCGTCGGCTACCGCCTGGTCGCGCCGGCCGCGTAACGCCCTGAAGCCCCTGTGCGCACCCGTCTGCTCCCGCTGCTCCTCGTCCTCATGGCGGGCGTGCTGCTCGCGCTGGGCTTCCCCCTCGCGGCCAGCCTCGCCGCCGCCCAGCAGCAGACCGTCGTCGTCGACCGGATCGACGACACCGCCCGCTTCGCGGCACTCGCCCAGTTCGTCACCGAGCGCGGCGCCGGCATAGACGAGCGGCAGTCCACCCTCCAGGGCGAACTCGTCCGCTACCACGAGGTGTACGGGATCGAGGTCGGCGTCTTCTACCGCGACACCACCGCCATGGCCCGCGCCCCCAAGGACTGGGACGTCCCCGAGAGCGGCGAGCCCCGCCGCGCCTTCCGCGAGGCCCTGCTGGGCCGCCGCAGCCACGACCCGCCCCAGGTCTGGCCCTGGCAGCCGCACGCCCGCCTCGCGGTCGCCTCACCGGTCGTACGGGACGGGGACGTCGTCGCCGTCGTGCTCACCGACTCGCCCACCGGCCAGCTGCGCTCGCGCATCCTGCACGGCTGGCTGCTGATCGCGGCCGGCGAGGTCGCCGCCATGCTGCTGGCGGTCGGCGCGGCGTTCCGGCTCACCGGGTGGGTGCTCAAGCCCGTCCGGGTCCTGGACGCGGCCACGCACGACATCGCGACCGGCCGGATGAACTCCCGGGTCGCGGCGGCCGGCGGCCCCCCGGAGCTACGGCGCCTGGCCCGGTCGTTCAACGAGATGGCGGACAACGTCGAAGAGGTGCTGGAGCAACAGCGCGCCTTCGTCGCCGACGCCTCGCACCAGCTGCGCAACCCGCTCGCCGCGCTCCTGCTGCGCATCGAGCTGCTCGCGCTGGAACTGCCGCCCGGCAACGAGGAGATCGCCTCCGTACGCACCGAGGGCAAGCGCCTGGCCCAGGTCCTCGACGACCTGCTGGACCTCGCCCTGGCCGAGCACGCCCCCGCCGACCTGCGGCTCACCGACATCGGCGAGCTGGCCGGTGAGCGCGTCGCCGCCTGGCGGCCGCTCGCCGACGAGAAGGGCGTCCGCCTGACCGGGTGCGGCTCGGCCGTCACCGCCTGGGCCGACCCGGTGGCGCTCTCCAGCGCCCTGGACGCCGTGATCGACAACGCGCTGAAGTTCACCCCGGCCGGGGAGGAGGTCACCGTGACCGTCGCCGCCGACGGCGACACCTCCACGATCGTGGTCACGGACCGCGGCCCCGGCCTGACCGACGAGGAGCTGGCCCGTGTCGGCGACCGCTTCTGGCGCAGCAACCGGCACCAGAACGTCAAGGGCTCGGGCCTCGGCCTGTCCATCTCGCGCGCCCTGCTCGCGGCGGGCGGCGGCTCGATCGCGTACTCCCACCACGAGCCGCACGGCCTGCGCGTCACGGTCAGCGTCCCGCGCACCCAGCCCGAAACGGCTAGGGCTTGACCGAGCGGTAGTAGCGCCGCGCTCCCTCGTGCAGTGGCAGCGGGTCGGTGTAGAGCGCCGTCCGCAGGTCGACCAGCTGCGCGGGGTGCACCTCGCGGCCGATCCGGTCCCGGCTGTGGATCACCGTGCGCGTGAAGGCCTCCACCAGCGCCGGGTCCGTACGGTCGGTGGTGACGAGCAGGTTGGCCACGGCGACCGTCTCGACCTGCCGGCCCTCCTGGGCGAGGGCGTAGGCGTCGGCGGGTACGACGGCCGAGCGGTAGTGGCGGCCGTTGCCGCTGCCCTCGTGCACCCGGTTGATCAGGTCGCCCTCCAGCGGGACGAGCCGGATCGGGAAGCGCTCCGACAGCTTCTGCACGGCGCTGGTGGGAAGGCCGCCCGACCAGAAGAACGCGTCCAGCCGGTCCTGCTCCAGCAGCGTCGGCATGGTGTCGATCCCGGCCGAGACGGCCTTGATCCCCGTGGCCGGATCGATTCCGGCGGCCTGGAGCAGCCGGTTCGCGATCAGCCGTACGCCCGACCCCTCCTGCCCCACCCCGACCCGCAGGCCCCGCAGATCGCGGGTGGAGCGCACCTTCGAGCCCTTGGGCACGATCAGCTGCACATAGTCGTCGTACAGCCGCGCACAGCCGCGCAGCGCGTACGCGCCCGGCCGGCTGTCCCGGATGTACGTCGCCGCCGCGTCGGCCGTCGCGATGGTGAAGTCGGCCTCCCCGGACGCGAGCCGGGCGAGGTTCTGCCCGGAGCCCTCGCTATTGAGCAGGGTTATGGCCACGTCCGGCACATTGTGCCCGAGCGCCTCCTCCAGAAGCTCGCCGTACCGCTGGTACACCCCGGTCGGTACGCCGGTGCTGAAGGTGACCTTCCCGCGCGGGGACGGCGCCCCGGTGGGCACCAGCCACCACAGGAGCAGGCCCAGCACCACGAGACCCACCGCCGACCCCCGGAGGGCGCGGCGGCGGCTGATGCGGGACAGGACCTGGAGCATGGCGCGATCCTGCCAGCTCACTCCCGGCGATGACCAGGCCCGGCGTACAACGGTTCGGCTCGCTGCCGGCAACCGGCCTCAGGGCTGGGCGTCGGCGGAGAGAGCCGACATGAGGGTGTCGATCCGCAGGCGCAGTGCGGCGGACCAGGCGCCCGCGACGACGACGGACAGTACGTCGCTGCCGACGGAGTTCGCCAGCCGGACCTCCAGCGAGGCCGTGGACCCGATCAGCGGGTACGCGAACCAGCCGTCCGGGTCCTCGTCATCGGTTGCCTCCAGGCCGAGTGCCAACCGGTCCATGTCGGTCTCGTCGAAGTCACTGTCGACATATCGGGACAGCAGCTCCATGAACGCGGCCAGGTTCCGCTGCCATATCCATCCGCCGATGTCGCGCAGCGACGGGTCGGCTGTGTCGTCCGTCGGGAAGCTCACACGGAGGCCGGCACTCACGGCCCGTTTGTCCTCGACGATCAGGCGCAAGTGCGCCCAGAGGTCGAGCCGCCTGCACGCGTCCTTGGGGTCGTACGCCGCCGTCGGTAGCTGAGGGATGCGCTTACGGCCGGTCTCGTCCACGTGATAGGGCACCACGAATGCCGTGTTCCATCGATCGATTTCGGGGGTGAAGCGTTCCTCTGCCGCAGCGCTGTCCATGTCCAGGTACCGGGCTATGTCCTCCCAGGAACTCCCACGCTCGCGCTCGTAGATCACGGCGCCGACCAGGAGCCGCTCCGCAAGCCGGACCAAGGACAGGGCCTCACTGACACGACCTCCCAGGGCGGTGTACGCGTCGTAGCGAGTGACCGCCAGGTTTCCAGCGGTCTCGGCCAAGCGGACAGCGCGGTCGCACAGTACGAGGCGCGCCAAAGCGGACCGGGAGAACTGGTCGCGGGCCTGGTCATAGGGGGTCGTCTCCGTCACGACGCGCATCGTTCCATGGCAGGCGCACTGAAGGGCACGGATTTTCTCCTCGGCGCCCCGTGCTCCGTCACTTGGCGTTGCCGTCCCGGGGGCGCTGGGCCGCTGGGCCGCTGAGCCGTGGTGGGCGGCCGGTCGCCACCTCACGGAGCCTGCCGCGTTAAGGGTGTCGAGTACCGCGTACCGCCGTAGAGCGCGAGCCCGACCGCTGGAGCCCATGTGACCACGTGCAGCGTTCCCCTCACCCCCGTACCCGGGCCCCGTGGCCTGCCCGTACTGGGCAACCTCCCGGAGTTCGGCAGGGATCCGCTGGCGTTCCTTACGCGGTTGCGGGACGAGTTCGGGGACGCCGTGCGCTGGTCGCTGGGGCCTCGGCAGAGCCTGTTCGTGTCCCACCCCGAGCACATCACGGAGCTGCTGGGCGCCCGTGAGAGCGCGTACGACATCCTGGAGATCGGCTGGGCGTTCAAGCGGGTCGTCGGCCAGAGCGTGATCATGAGCAAGGGCGACGACTGGCGCCGCAAGCGCTCGCTGGTCCAGCCCACCGTACGGCCGCGTCAGGTCAAGGCGTACGCGGCGACCATGGTCGAGTGTGCCCGGTCGGCGGCCGATCAGTGGCGGGACGGCGAGCGGATCGACGTACGCCGGGAGATGGCGCTCATCACCCAACGGGTGGTGCTGCGCTGCCTGTTCGGCAACGACCTGGGCGACGCGACCCGGGCACTGGCCGACGCCATGAACGTGGCCGAGCACGTGATCGGCGCCGAACTGCGGAGCGTGAGCCTGTTCATGCCCGGCTGGGTCACCACCCCGGCGCGGCAGCGGCTGCGGGCGGCCGTGGCCACGATCGACGCCGAAGTGCACCGGCTCATCAGGGCGCGGCTGCGGGAGGCCGCCGAGGGCGAGGGAGCCGAGGTCGACGGGGGTCGGGACGACCTGCTGGGGCGGCTCCTCGCGGCCCGCGACGAGGACGGCCGGCCGCTGTCGCCCCGGGAGGTGCGCGACGAGGCGGTCACCCTGTGGGCGGCCGGGCACGAGACGACGTCCACCGCCCTGACCTGGATGTGGTACCTGCTCTCGGCGTCCCCCTCCGTCCGGCACCGCCTCGACGCCGAACTCGACCGCGAACTGGCCGGACGTCCCCCCACCATCGACGACTACGACCGGCTCACCTGGGCCCAGCAGATCGTCAAGGAGGCCCTGCGGCTCTACCCGCCCGCCTGGCTCCTCGCGGCCGTCGCCCGCGAAGGCGCCACCCTCGGTGGCACCCGCGTCCCGGCCCGCACCATCGTCTGGTGCAGCCCGTGGACCACCCACCGCGACCCACGCTGGTTCCCGCACCCGGAGGCGTTCCGGCCCGAACGCTGGGACGCCGGAGGCGCTGACGCCGTACCCGGCCACGCCGTACCCGACCACGCGTGGTACCCCTTCGGCGGCGGCCAGCGCACCTGCCTCGGCGCCCGGTTCGCCCAGGTGGAAGCCGTCCTGCTGCTGGCCACCCTCGCGCAGCGCTTCCGGCTCGACCTCCCGGCCGGGGAGGTGGCGCCCCGGGTGGGCCTGCTGCTCCAGCCGTCGGCCCCCCTGAACGCCACCCTCCGCGCTACTGCGTCCTCGGGACGTGCTGCGTGACGCAGTGGACCCCGCCACCGCCCCAGCCCAGGATGCGCGCCCTGGCGCCGACGACCTCGCGGGTGGGGAACAGGGTGCGGAACTGGGCGAGGGCGAGGGCGTCCGCCGGCTCGCCGGACAGGGGTACGACGACGCTGCCGCCGGTCTCGTAGTAGTTGGTGTAGCTGAACGTCTCCACCAGCAGCCCGTTCAGCCGGTAGTGCGGCTGGTGGTGGAGCTCCACGATCTCGAACCGGCGCCCGCGCGCGTCCGTGGCGTTGTTCAGCACCGCCTTGTTGGCCGCCATCCGGGCGTGGTTGGGGCTCGTGGCGTCGGGCTGGGTGTGGAGGAGGACCTTCGCCGGGCCGAGGTAGGCGGCGACGAGGTCGACGTGACCGTTGGTGATGTCGTCGTTGTGGAGCCCGTACGGCAGCCAGACGACCTTGCTCGCTCCGTACGCCGCCAGCAGCGCGGCCTCGATCTCGGCGCGGCTCATGGAGGGGTTGCGGTTGGGGTGGAGCAGGCACTCCTCGGTGGTGATGAGCGTGCCCTGCCCGTCCGTGATGACCGCCCCGCCCTCCAGGACCAGGTCGACGGCCTTGCGCGGTACGCCCAGGTGGTCGCAGACGCCGACCGGGAGGAGGTCGTCCTTGTCGTACGGGTACTTCTCGCCCCAGCCGTTGAACCGGAAGTCCAGCCCGATCTTTTGCGTCCTGCCCGCGTCGACGGCGAAGACGGGGCCCGTGTCGCGCGTCCAGCAGTCGTTGATCGGGTACTCGATGACGGTGACCGTGCTGCCGCACTGGGCGCGGGCTTCCGCGCCCCGGCCCGGCTCGGCGACCATGAGGACGGACTCGAAGCGGGCGATCTCCCGGGCGATGCCGGCTATCTCGGCCTGGACGTCGCGCAGCAGCCCGCCCCAGCCGACGGCCGGGTCCCAGGGCCAGGCCATGACACAGCCGGAGTGCGCTTCCCACTCCGCGGGGGCGTGGAACATGGTCGTCTCCTCGTTGGCGGTCACGGCGGTCGAGGCGGCGGCGACGGCACGGCCGGGGCCGAGCAGGGCGGCCGCGGCGGCTGTCAGGGCCGCGCCGCCGAAGACCCTTCTGCTCAGCTGCGGGACGCGGTGGGTGCGGGGCAGGCTCATCTCGTCTCTCCTCTTGGCTGGGTGGTACGTGACTGGGGGGCGGGTACGGGGATGCGCGCGGGTACCGGCGCGGGGGCGCGTCCGGCGGGTGCGGGGGCGCCGGGGGTGCGGGGCGTCGCCCGGGCGCCGGGCCTTCGGGTCGCTTGGCGTCGCCTTGGGCCTGTGGCCGCGCCACCAGGTCGTTGGGCATCGGGTCGCTGGGCATCGGGTCGCGGGACCTCCGGTCGCGGGGACCGGCGCCGTTCCGTGTTGCCCAGCTCGGTTACGCCGGGCGTCGGGCCGCAGGGCGCGTCACACCGCGTCGGACCGCGGACACCGGGCTCAGCGAGGCGCGCCGCGCGGGGTGACGGTCTGCGCCGGGGCGCTTCGGCGGGCGCGGGCGCGGGCGTGCCGCGCCGCCGTCAGGAGGCGTCGGCCGCGAGCGCGGCGGTCGGATCCGCGTCCGGCGCGCCGGAGCCGGTGGCCGCCGGCCGGTCGCCGCCCTCGCGGATCTTGTCCTGCGGGCGCTTCGTGACCAGGTAGACCAGCCCGGCGAGGATGATCACGGCGGTGCCGATGAGCCCGGCCCAGATCTGGTACCAGGGGGCGCCCGGAGGGGCGAGGATGGCGCGCGGCCAGCAGACGTTGACCACCTCGAAGCCGGTCCACAGCACGGCCAGCGCATTGAGGACGGTGCCCTTCCTGCCCTGCCGGATGTGACCGGAGGGCACCCACGTGCCGCGCAGGCGGGCGACCAGCGCGGCCAGCGACGTCAGGAAGAACGGCAGGAAGGTCGCCGCCGTACCGAAGGCGATCAGGCTGCCGATGGCGGTGGCGTCGAGGCCCAGCAGCAGCGCCGTACCGCTGACCAGGGTGGAAGCGACCAGACCACCGATGGGCGCCTGGCGGCTGTTGACCTTCCGTACCTGCCGGGAGAAGGGGAAGACGCCGTCCCGGGCCAGGGAGTACAGCCCGCGTGCCGCGCCGCCCTGGGACGCCATGGCGCAGGCGAGGAAGCCGACCAGGACGACGGCCACGAAGGGCTTGTCGGACCAGGACCCGAAGGAGTGCACCACCGCCGTGGTCACCGGGTCGATGTCCTCGCCGAGGACGACCTTCTCGGGGGCGGGGTGGGACAGGGCGACCGCCATCGCGTTCAGGATCACGACCGCGCCGACACTGAGCAGCGCCCACCACATGGCGCGAGGCACCTGCCGGCCCGCGTCCTTGGTCTCCTCGGAGGTGGAGACGCAGGCGTCGAAACCGATGAACGCCCAGCCGGCCACGGCGATCGCGGCGAGGAAGCCCAGCGCGGTGGAACCGCCCGACAGCGCCTCGGCGCCCATGGTGTCCGTGAACAGGACGAAGTCGTGCTCCCGGAAGAACAGCAGCAGGGAGAAGCCGACGACGACGGACGCGACCGCCTCGGCGGCGATGCCCAGGGACACGATGAAGCTCAGCACCCGGATGCCGTACGCGTTGATCAGCATGCAGCCGAGCAGGATCGAGACGGCCACCGCCACCATCGCCCCGGGTGAGGGCGTGATCCCGAACAGGGCGAAGACCCAGGGGGAGGCGAGGTACGCCACGGTGGTGTTGCCGAACATCACGGCGAACTGCCACACCCAGCCGCCCATCCAGCCGAAGGCCGGCCCCAGCAGGCGGCGGCTCCACTGGTACGGGCCGCCCGCGAGCGGCCACTGGGACGCGAGCTCGGAGTAGACGTTCACGACCAGGCACTGGCCGACGAGCACCACCGGCAGCGCCCAGATCCAGGCGGGACCCGCGACGGTCGTGCCGACCATGGCCACCGCGTAGAGGGCCACCACGGGGGAGACCACGGCGAAGCCCATGGAGATGTTCCCCAGGATGCCGAGGCTGCGGCGCAGCTCCTGCCGGTAGCCCAGGTCACCGAGGCGTGCGGCGTCACTGTCCAGGGCTGGAGGTTCGGGTGGGGTCGGCGTCATAGGTTCACCTCGGCGGCTCGGCGTTCTAAATCTAACGTTGTTAGGTATCGGGGTGCGGGGAACTTAACGCGCCACTGGCCGAATGTGAACCCCTCCCGCCCGGTAACCTGGCGACGGGAAGAGGGGGAGCACCGCGATGGGCCGACCGAGCCAGCCACTGCTGAGCCGCGAGAGCATCGCGCGCACGGCGCTCGAACTCCTCGAGGAGACGGGCCCCCAAGCCCTGACCATGCGGGCCCTCGCACAGCGCCTGGGAGTGCGCGGGGCCTCGCTCTACCACCACGTGGCGTCCAAGGACGATCTGCTGGACGCCGCACTGGAGCGGATCAACGAGGAGATCGACCTCGCCCCGCTCGACGACCCGCGCTGGCGTGAGGGCATCGCCGCCTACGCCCGCGGCTACCGCCGCGTGTACCTCCGCTACCCGCACATGATCGCCCTGGTGGCCCGGCGCCGCGTGGAGGCGGACAAGGCCCTGCGCGGCTACGACACCCTGATCGCCGCCCTGATCCGTATCGGCTGCACCCCCGCCAAGGCGGCCGAGGTCGCCGCCGCGCTCGACTACCTGGTCCTCGGCTCGGCCCTGGAGACCTTCACCGCCGGCTTCACCCGCCCCCCGAACGGCTACCGCCCGGCCTACCCCTCCCTCGCCGCCGCCCTCGAAGACGCCGACGCCGACCCCTCGGGGCTGCCCGGCCTCGACGACCGCGGCTTCGAGACGGGCCTCGCCCTCCTCCTCGACGGCCTCTCCGCCGTCGTCACCCCTGGCCGGTGAGGACCCCTTACCCTTGACGGGTGAGCGGTAACGACGTGGCTGGCGGAGTAGTGGACGGTTTGAAGACGTACGAGGTACGCACCTACGGGTGCCAGATGAACGTTCACGACTCCGAGCGTCTGTCGGGCCTGCTGGAGGACGCCGGGTACGTACGCGCTCCCGAGGGTTCCGACGGCGATGCCGACGTCGTCGTCTTCAACACCTGCGCGGTGCGCGAGAACGCCGACAACAAGCTGTACGGCAACCTCGGCCGACTCGCCCCGATGAAGACCAAGCGCCCCGGTATGCAGATCGCCGTCGGCGGCTGCCTGGCCCAGAAGGACCGCGACACCATCGTCAAGAAGGCGCCGTGGGTCGACGTCGTCTTCGGCACCCACAACATCGGCAAGCTGCCGGTTCTCCTGGAGCGCGCCCGCATCCAGGAGGAGGCGCAGGTCGAGATCGCCGAGTCGCTGGAGGCGTTCCCCTCCACGCTGCCGACCCGGCGCGAGTCCGCGTACGCCGCGTGGGTGTCCATCTCCGTCGGCTGCAACAACACCTGCACCTTCTGCATCGTCCCGGCGCTGCGCGGCAAGGAGAAGGACCGCCGCCCCGGCGACATCCTCGCCGAGATCGAGGCACTGGTCGCCGAGGGCGTCTCCGAGATCACCCTGCTCGGCCAGAACGTCAACGCGTACGGCTCCGACATCGGCGACCGCGAGGCCTTCAGCAAGCTGCTGCGCGCCTGCGGCAAGATCGAGGGCCTGGAGCGCGTCCGCTTCACCTCCCCGCACCCGCGCGACTTCACGGACGACGTGATCGCCGCGATGGCCGAGACGCCCAACGTGATGCCGCAGCTCCACATGCCGCTGCAGTCCGGCTCGGACACCGTCCTGAAGGCGATGCGCCGCTCGTACCGCCAGGAGCGCTACCTGGGGATCATCAGCAAGGTGCGGGAGGCCATCCCGCACGCCGCCATCTCCACCGACATCATCGTGGGTTTCCCCGGTGAGACGGAGGAGGATTTCGAGCAGACCATGCACGTGGTGCGCGAGGCGCGCTTCGCGCAGGCCTTCACCTTCCAGTACTCCAAGCGCCCCGGCACCCCGGCGGCGACCATGGAGGGGCAGATTCCCAAGGAGGTCGTGCAGGACCGCTACATGCGTCTGGTCGCCCTCCAGGAGGAGATCTCCTGGGAGGAGAACAAGAAGCAGGTGGGCCGCACCCTTGAGGTCATGGTCGCGGAGGGCGAGGGCCGCAAGGACGGTGCCACGCACCGCCTGTCCGGCCGTGCGCCCGACAACCGCCTGGTGCACTTCACCAAGCCGGAGCAGGACGTGCGCCCGGGCGACGTGGTGACCGTCGAGATCACCTACGCGGCCCCGCACCACCTCCTGGCGGAGGGCCCGACGGCGCACGTACGCCGCACCCGCTCGGGCGACGCCTGGGAGAAGCGCAACGCCGCCGAGGCGGCCAAGCCCGCGGGCGTCATGCTGGGCCTGCCGCAGATCGGCGCCCCGGCCCCGCTGCCCCCGGTCACGGGCGGCTGCACGGTCGGCTGACCCGGCGCTTTCGGCGGGCTGGGCCGGCGAGGCCTGCGGGAGTTCGGGGGGTGGGGCCGGCGGGGCCTGCGGGGGTTCGGGGGGTGGGGCCGGCGGGGCCTGCGGGGGTTCGGCGGGGCCTTTGACGGGCCTCACCGGCTACGCTGCGGATCATGCTTGTCGCCGCCGCCGTCTGCCCCTGCCCCCCGCTCCTGGTGCCCGACGTCGCCGCCGGTGCCGCGCCGGAGCTCGACGGTGCGCGCACGGCGTGCTCCGACGCGCTCGCGGTGCTCGCCGCCTCGCGCCCGGACCGGCTGATCGTGGTCGGCCCGGGGGCGGAGCAGGGCCTGGAGCGGTACCCGGCGGGGGCGGTGGGGGACTTCCGGGGCTTCGGCGTGGACGTCGACGTACGGCTCGGTACGGAGGCCGGCACCGGATCCTGGCCCGCCGGTGCGGGGCCGCTGCCCCCGTCGCTCGCCGTGGGCGCCTGGCTCCTGGCCCGCACCGGCTGGGCCGACGCCCCGGTCGAGGGCCTCGCCGTGAGCGAGCGGCTCGAGCCGGCCCGGTGCACCGAGGCCGGGCGCGAGCTGGCCGCGCAGGCCGGGCGCGTCGCCCTGCTGGTGCTGGGGGACGGCAGCGCGTGCCGCAGCGTCAAGGCGCCGGGGTACTTCGACGACCGCGCCGCCGCCTTCGACGAGCGGGCCGCCCGGGCGCTGGGATCGGCCGACACGGGTGCCCTCGCGGCGCTGGACGAGCACTTCGCGTACGAGCTGAAGGCGGCCGGCCGGGCGCCCTGGCAGGTCCTGGCGGGCGCCGCGGAGGGCGCGGGCCTGGACGGGCGTCTGCTCTACGAGGACGCCCCGTACGGCGTCGGTTACTTCGTCGCCGCCTGGTCCTAGGAGGACGACGACGGACGGCCGCGAAGCACACCATCGTGCTTCGCGGCCGTCCGTCGTGCCGTGGCCGGCTGAACGAGGTCAGGAGGCCGGTGGGGCCGGCGGTGTCGTGGACGTACCGCCGTCGTCCTTGTGGGCGATCCGGCCCAAGGCGTCCTTGGCCTTGCCCGTACCCGATTCGATCTTGTCGCTGTACTTGCCCTTGGTCTTCTGGTCGACCATCCTGGCGGCCTTTTCCAGCCCCTGGTCGATCTTGCCCTCATGCTGCTGCGCGAGGTCCGAGACCTTCTCCTTGGCAGGGGCGAGCTTGGCCTTCAACGAATCCAGGAAGCCCATGGGGCACCTTCCCTCGGAGTAACCGTCGTAAGGATCCTACTTACGGGCGCCCTCGCCGGCCTCGTTGTCCGCCGCCTCCTCGGCCGACTGCTGCTTGGGAATCTCCACACCCTCGGCGGCCGCGGCCTCCCTCGGCTGGTCCGCCTCCGCCGTGCCCGACGCCTCCGCGGTCTCCTCCGCGGCGTCCACCGACTCGCCGGCCGACGTCACGGCCGCCGTCTCCTGGGACGAGGCCTCGGCAGACTCCTTACGCCGGCGAAACCGTGCAAAAACGCCCATATCTACTCCATAGCGTACTCGTGTGGGCGAAATTCCGCGCCGTCCGGAGCGTCCCATTGCGTCGCCCGGTGGAGCCGGTCCGTAAACCGGCGGTCGGAACCTCGCAACAGGCAACGACGCCGATGTCATGCCGTCACGTAACTCGTTCGGGGACCGGCCTGGAGGTTTGCGAGACTGGGACAGTGAGAAGTGCAGCTCCCGCCCCGCGGGTCATCGCCGTCGTCGGTCCCACCGCGGCCGGAAAGTCCGATCTGGGCGTCCACCTCGCCCAGCAGCTGGGCGGTGAAGTCGTCAACGCCGACTCCATGCAGCTCTACCGGGGGATGGACATCGGCACCGCCAAACTGACGCCCGAGGAGCGGGGAGGCATCCCGCACCACCTCCTCGGCATCTGGGACGTCACCGAGGCCGCCAGCGTCGCCGAGTACCAGAGGCTGGCCCGCGCGGAGATCGACCGGCTGCTCGCCGCCGGCCGTACGCCCGTCCTCGTCGGCGGCTCCGGGCTGTACGTACGCGGCGCCATCGACACCCTGGAGTTCCCCGGCACCGACCCGGCCGTCCGCGCCCGCCTGGAGGCCGAGCTCGAAGAGCGTGGCTCCGGCGTCCTGCACGCCCGCCTCGCCGCCGCCGACCCCGAGGCCGCGCGCGTCATCCTGCCCAGCAACGGCCGCCGGATCGTACGCGCCCTGGAGGTCATCGAGATCACCGGCAAGCCCTTCACGGCCAACCTCCCCGGTCACGACTCGGTGTACGACACCGTCCAGATCGGCGTCGACGTCGAACGCCCCGAGCTCGACGAGCGGATCACCGCGCGCGTGGACCGGATGTGGGAGGCGGGACTCGTCGACGAGGTCCGCGCCCTGGAGGCCCGCGGCCTGCGCGACGGCCGCACCGCCTCCCGCGCGCTCGGCTACCAGCAGGTACTCGCCGCGCTCGCGGGCGAGTGCACCGAGGAGGAGGCGCGCGCCGAGACCGTACGCGCCACCAAACGCTTCGCGCGCCGACAGGACTCGTGGTTCCGGCGTGACCCGCGCGTGCACTGGCTGAGCGGCGCCGCCACCCACCGTGCGGAACTTCCGCATCAGGCGCTGGCGTTGGTCGAACGAGCGGTTACAGCCTGATCACGTGATGGCATCGGGACGCCCTGCCCGTCATTCCGGCGGTCGGGGGCGTGCCATCATCGAGCATCGATCGACCAGTGGATCCGAGTTGGGAGGGCGCGTGGCGATGGAGGCCGGCCCTCGTGACAGAGAACACCAGGAAGCACCGGACGAGCCCCAGGTGGCCAGTGACGCACCGGGCCTGAGCCCGGACGGTCCCGACCTCAACGAGGACGGGACCCCGGAGATCACCCCCGACGAGGTCGAGGTCGAACTGCGCCCGCAGCGCAAGCTGCGCATCTGGCAGCTCGCCCCCATCGTCGGCCTCGCCGTGATCGGCTCGCTGATGTTCGGCTTCCCCCTCGCCTTCGGCTCGGGCGACGGCGGCGCGGTCCTCGCCATGCTGGGCCTGCTGCTGTGCGGCTGCGCCGCCGGCTGGGGCATGATGGCCGCCCGCCGCGTCGGCTACACCTGGCCGGGCCTGCCCGCCCGCGGCTCCGGTGAACGCCCCGACTGGCGCGTGATCGTCCTGTACGCCGTCGGCGTCGCCGTCCCGGTGATCCTCGCCGTCTGGCGCGTCGCCCGCCTCCGCTGACGCCCGCAGCGCGGTGAACGCCGCCCGGGCACGGCAGCCGGCGCGGACCCCTGCCGGCCCCCCTGCCCGCGCCGGCGTCCCGACGGCCTGGCCGGTCTGACGGCCTGCTTCCCAGCGGCCGACCGCCCGGTCCTGGGAGGGGCCGATCGCCCGGGTTTGGGAGGGGCCGACCCCTGGGCCTGGGACGGGCCGACCCTTGAGCTTGGGAGGGATCGACTTCTGGGCCTGAGAAGGGCCGACCCCTGGGCCTGGGAGGGACCGACCTCTGGGCCTGAGAAGGGCCGACCCCTGGGTCTGAGGCGGGCCGGCCGGCCGGGTCTGGGACGGCCCGACCTCCCGGCCGCTGAGGCCTGACCGCCGTCCGCGCCGGTGGCCGACGGCCCGGGCCCCGGATGGCCTTACCCCCCGGCCGATGAGTCCCCGCCGTCCAGGCCGGTGGCCCGGCGGCCTGGAGCCGCGCCCCGGCCCGGTTGTCCGAGACAGCAGCGGCGAACCGCCCGGGCGGCCCGCAGCGGCCGGCGGCGCCGGGCCCGCTGGAGCCGACCGCCCCGGCCCGTGACGGCCCCTCCCTCGCAGCGGCGGCCGGGGCCCGGCCCGGGGGTGCGGGCTGAGCCGTCGGGTGTCGGACCCCACCCGTACGATTGATCCCGTGACCACCGATCCCGTGACCACCGCGCCCATCGCCTTCCTCAAGGGCCACGGCACCGAGAACGACTTCGTGATCGTGCCCGACCCGGACAACACCATCGACCTGCCCGGCCCCGTCGTGGCCCGCGTCTGCGACCGCCGGGCCGGCATCGGTGGCGACGGGCTGCTGCACGTCGTCCGGTCGGCCGCCCACCCCGAGGCGCGGGACATGGCCGGCGAGGCCGAGTGGTTCATGGACTACCGCAACGCCGACGGTTCGGTCGCCGAGATGTGCGGCAACGGCGTCCGGGTCTTCGCCCGCTACCTCCAGCACGCCGGGCACGTCACCGCCGGTGACCTCGCCGTCGCCACCCGCGGCGGCGTCAAGCGCGTCCACCTCGCCAAGAACGGTGACGTCACCGTCTCCATGGGCCGCGCCCGGCTCCCCGAGGACGGCGTCACCGTGACCGTCGGCGGCCGCAGCTGGCCCGCGCGGAACGTGAACATGGGCAACCCGCACGCGGTGGCCTTCGTCGAGGACCTCGACCACGCCGGTGATCTGTTCACCGAGCCGCCGTACGCCCCCGCCGCGGTCTATCCGTACGGCGTCAACATCGAGTTCGTCGTCGACCGCGGCCCCCACCACGTGGCCATGCGCGTCCACGAGCGCGGCGCAGCCGAGACCCGCTCGTGCGGCACGGGCGCGTGCGCGGTGGCCGTCGCCGCCGCCCGCCGCGACGGCGCCGACCCGGCCGAGACGGGGACGCCGGTCACGTACACCGTGGACGTCCTCGGCGGCACGCTGCTGATCACCGAGCGCCCCGACGGTGAGATCGAGATGACCGGCCCCGCGGTCATCGTCGCCGAAGGCCGCATCGACCCGGCCTGGTTCGCCTCCGCGCTCGTCTGAACGTCCCCCTGAACCTTTGCGCAGCCTTCGCTCGAATGGGTGATCCGGTTCACGCTGAGCGAGAGCAGGTCAGCGCTACGTGGTGGGCTCGGTAGCATCAAGCACCGGCCCGGCGGGCATGCCTTGCCCGTCCCACCGCCGGTCGACGCCGTCGGAGGTGCCCATGAGCGCAGAGGCCACCAACCTGAGTGCAGAGGCCACGAACCCCGCGCCCAGCCGTCGGCGCGGCCGCCCGAGGATCGACCTCCGGAGGCTCGGCCGCGCCGCACTGCTCGGTCCCGGCACACGGGACCGGCTGCCCGACGCGATCAGCCACGTCGCCGAGGCGCACCGCGCCCACCACCCGGACGCCGACCTGGCCGTCCTGCACCGGGCGTACGTGCTCGCCGAGTCCTCGCACCGGGGCCAGTTCCGCAAGAGCGGCGAGCCGTACATCACCCACCCGCTCGCCGTCACCCTCATCCTCGCCGAACTGGGCGCCGAGACCACCACCTTGACCGCGTCCCTCCTCCACGACACCGTCGAGGACACGGACGTGACCCTGGATCAGGTGAGGGAGGAGTTCGGCGACGAGGTCTGCTACCTCGTCGACGGCGTCACCAAACTCGAGAAGGTCGACTACGGGGCCGCCGCCGAGCCGGAGACCTTCCGCAAGATGCTCGTCGCGACGGGCAACGACGTACGCGTCATGTCCATCAAGCTCGCCGACCGGCTGCACAACATGCGCACCCTCGGCGTGATGCGCCCCGAGAAACAGGTCCGCATCGCCAAGGTCACCCGCGACGTCCTCATCCCGCTCGCCGAACGGCTCGGCGTACAGGCCCTCAAGACCGAGCTGGAGGACCTGGTCTTCGCCATCCTCCACCCCGCCGAGTACGAGAACACCCGCGCCCTCATCGCCGGCAACGCCACCGCTGTGGACGCGCTGGCCGCCATCGCCGACGACGTCAAGGCGGTCCTCAGGGAGGCCCGCATCCCGGCCGAAGTGCTCGTCCGGCCACGCCACTTCGTCTCCGTACACCGCGTCCGGCTCAAGCGCGGCGACATGCGCGGCACCGACTTCGGGCGGCTGCTCGTCCTGGTGGGTGAGGACGCGGACTGCTACGGCGTGCTGGGCGAGCTGCACACCTGCTTCACCCCGGTGATCTCCGAGTTCAAGGACTTCATCGCCGCGCCCAAGTTCAACCTCTACCAGTCGCTGCACACCGCCGTCGCCGCGCCCGACGGAGCCGTCGCCGAAGTCCTCATCCGTACGCACCAGATGCACAAGGTCGCCGAAGCGGGCGTCGTCGCGCTCGGCAACCCGTACGCGGCGCCGGCCGAGGGCGCCGACCCCGCGGTTCCCGCCGAGGACGGCGAGCGCACCGATCCGACCCGGCCCGGCTGGCTCTCCCGGCTGCTCGAGTGGCAGCAGGCCACCCCCGACCCCGACACCTTCTGGACCTCGCTGCGCGCCGACCTCGCCCAGGACGGCGAGATCACCGTATTCCGCTCCGACGGCGGCACGCTCGCGCTGCCGGCCGGTGCGACGTGCGTGGACGCCGCGTACGCGCAGTACGGCGAGGCGGCCCACACCTGCGTCGGCGCGCGCGTCAACGGCCGCCTGGCGGCGCTCGGGACGGTCCTGAACGACGGGGACACGGTGCAGCTGCTGCTCGCACGGGGCGAGCCGGGGGACCGCCCCGGGGACGGACCAGGCCACGGCCCCGCCCCCGCGGGCCCCACGCACGTCGGACCCGCCCCGGACTTGCCCCCCGAGGACCCCGCCCAATGCGCCGGGGCGCCCGGCGGTACGGGCCAAGACACGTGCGTCCACGGGTGCGGTACGCACGAGGCGCGCGCCCACGGTGCCGACGCGCGAGGGGGAGCCGCGCAGGGAGGCTGCGCCCACGGCGCCCGCGCCGACGGAGCTCCCACCGACGACGGCTGCGCCGATGGGTGCCGTACCCATGAGGCGCGCGCCCACGACACCGCCGCGCACGGGGTGGCCGCGCAGGGAGCCTGTGCCCACCACGAGGGTGCCCACGGGGCCCCACCGCACGGTGACCCTGCGCGGGGTGCCTGCGCTCAAGACGCCCCCGCCCACCGAGGCCCCGCCCACGGGGTCCCCGCTCCCGCCCACAGCGTCCCCGGCGCCGACGACCCCGCCTCCGGGCCGTCGCCCGAGTGGTTGAAGTACGCGCGTACCCCGGCCGCGCGGATCGCGATCAGCGGCTGGCTCGCGGCGCATCCGGAGGGCGTGAACGTGCCGGCGGCCGCCCCCCGTGCGCCCGCCACCACCGTGAGCGCCGACCCCCGGGCGCGGGACGCCGCGGCGAACGCCGTCGTCGTCGACCTGCCGGACGCCCCCGTGCGGCTGGCCCGCTGCTGCACACCCGTGCCGCCCGACGCGGTCACCGGCTTTCCGGTACGCGGCGGAAACGTCACCGTCCACCGGGCCGGATGCCCCGCCGTACGGCGCATGGAGGCGGCCGGGCGGGTGCCGGTCGAGGTGCGGTGGGGGGAGGCGGCCGAGTGCCGGGTCACCCTGGTCGCCGAATCGTTCGGGCGGCCACGGCTGCTCGCCGACCTCACGGAGGCCATCGCCACGGCGGGCGCGGCGATCGTCTCGGCCACCGTCGAACCGCCCAGCGAGCAGCGCGTCCGCCACACGTACACGCTCCAGCTCCCCGACGCCGCCGAGCTGCCCGCCCTGATGCGCGCCATGCGCGACGTACCCGGCGTGTACGACGTGAGCCGCGCCCAGCAGCCGGCGGCCGCCACCGGGTGAGCCGCTGCCCTCGGCTCCGTTCGGGTGCGCGGGGCGCGCGCCGTCGCGTTGCCGGGTCGGCGCGCTGGTAGCGGTTGCTCCATGTCCCTCACATCACGTGCACCTCGCACCGCGCGCCGCGCGCCCCGACGCCTCCGCGTGGCCCTGGTGGCAGCGGCCTCGGCGGGGCTGATCGGCGCGGCGCTGCCCTCACCGCAGCCGCTCGGCATCGGCGACCCGCTCTTCCCGCAGCTCGGGAACCCCGGGTACGACGTCCTCTCGTATGACATCGCCTTCACCTACCGGGGCGACAACAGCAAGCCGCTGGACGCCGTCACCAAGATCGAGGCGCGGGCGACCGACCGGCTCGACCGCATCAACCTGGACTTCACGCACGGCACCGTCCGCACCGTCGAGGTCGACGGCCGGCCCGCGGAGTTCGCGCTCACCGGCGAGGACCTGGTGATCGAGCCGTCACAGGCCGTCCGCGCCGGCGAACAGGTACGCATCGCCGTCACCCACACCAGCGACCCGGCCGGCCCCAGGAACGCGGGCGGCTGGGTCCGTACCGCCGACGGACTGGCCATGGCCAACCAGGCCGACGCCGCCCACCGCGTCTTCCCCGGCAACGACCACCCCGCCGACAAGGCGTACTTCACCTTCCGTGTCACCGCCCCCAAGGACCTGACCGTGGTCGCCAACGGGCGCAGGGTCGCCCGGGCGCTCACCGGTGACATCCAGACCTGGCTGTACCGGGGCAGCGAGCCCATGGCCACGGAGCTGGCCCAGGTGTCCATCGGCCGCTCCACCGTCGTCCACCGCACCGGCCCGCACGGCCTGCCCGTACGCGACGTGGTGCCGTCCGCCGACGTCGAGCGGATGGAACCCTGGCTGAAGAGGACCCCCGCCCACCTGGAGTGGATGGAGCGCAAGGTCGGCCGCTACCCCTTCGAGACGTACGGGCTGCTCGTCGCCGACGCCGACACCGGCTTCGAGCTGGAGACCCAGACGCTGTCCCTCTTCGAACGCTCGCTGTTCACCCGCGGCACCCTCCCCAAGTGGTTCGTCGAATCGATCATGGTGCACGAGCTGGCCCACCACTGGTTCGGCAACAGCGTCTCGCCGCGCCGGTGGGCCGACCTGTGGCTCAACGAAGGACACGCCACCTGGTACGAGGCGCTGTACGCGGAGGAGACGGCGAACCAGCCCCTGGAGCGGCGCATGCGCCAGGCGTACGCCGACTCCGACCGCTGGCGTGCGGCGGGCGGGCCGCCGGCCGCACCCAGGCCGCCCGCGGCGGGCCAGAAGATCAGCCTGTTCCGGCCGGTCGTCTACGACGGCAGCGCCCTGGTCCTGTACGCGCTGCGGCAGGAGATCGGCAAGGACGCCTTCGAGCGGCTGGAGCGGCGCTGGGTGACGCAGTACGCGCACGGGACGGCGAGCACCGCCGACTTCGTACGCCTCGCCTCGGAGGAGGCCGGGCGGGACCTGACCGGGTTCATGAAGGGCTGGCTTTACGGGGAGCGCACCCCGAGGATGCCGGGCCACCCGGAGTGGAGCAGCAAGGCCCCGGCGAAGGGCTCCACGAAGGCGCCGACCTCCGCCGCCAAGCGCTGAAAACCCGCGTGACGGGCCCGGCCGTACCGTGCGACCATCAAGGGGTCGGCGGCGCTGCCGGGCCCCTGGAATGCCCAGGGCCCGCCCCGGGAATGATCCGGGGGAGTCACGCGTTGTGACTGACGTACCGAGTGTTTCCCGCTCGAGGCGCTTGAGCCGCCCGAGTACTCCCACGACGTAAGGATCCAATGACCTCCTCTTCATCCCCTTCCCAGGACGCGCAGAGCTTCGCGGACAAGAACCGCACCGAGAGCCTTCGGGCCGATGCCCTGATGGAAGAGGACGTCGCCTGGAGCTTCGAGATCGACGGAGAGCGGGACGGCGACCAGTTCGACCGCTCCGAGCGCGCGGCGCTGCGCCGCGTGGCGGGTCTCTCCACCGAGCTCGAGGACGTCACCGAGGTCGAGTACCGGCAGCTGCGCCTGGAGCGTGTGGTGCTGGTCGGCGTATGGACCTCGGGGACCGTGCAGGACGCGGAGAACTCCCTCGCGGAGCTGGCCGCGCTCGCCGAGACGGCGGGTGCGCTGGTCCTCGACGGAGTGATCCAGCGCCGCGACAAGCCGGATCCGGCCACGTACATCGGCTCGGGCAAGGCGGACGAGCTGCGTGACATCGTGCTCGAGACCGGGGCCGACACCGTCGTCTGCGACGGTGAGCTCAGCCCAGGCCAGCTGATCCACCTCGAGGACGTCGTCAAGGTCAAGGTGGTCGACCGGACCGCCCTGATTCTCGACATCTTCGCCCAGCACGCCAAGTCCCGTGAGGGCAAGGCACAGGTCGCGCTCGCGCAGATGCAGTACATGCTGCCGCGGCTGCGAGGCTGGGGTCAGTCGCTGTCCCGGCAGATGGGTGGCGGCGGCGGTGGCGGCATGGCCACCCGTGGCCCCGGTGAGACCAAGATCGAGACGGACCGGCGACGGATCCGCGAGAAGATGGCGAAGATGCGCCGTGAGATCGCGGAGATGAAGACCGGCCGTGACATCAAGCGGCAGGAGCGGCGGCGCAACAAGGTGCCGTCGGTCGCCATCGCCGGGTACACCAACGCCGGCAAGTCGTCCCTGCTGAACCGGCTGACGGGCGCGGGCGTGCTGGTGGAGAACGCGCTGTTCGCCACCCTCGACCCGACCGTGCGCCGGGCCGAGACGCCCAGCGGCCGCCTGTACACGCTGGCGGACACCGTCGGGTTCGTACGGCACCTGCCGCACCACCTGGTCGAGGCGTTCCGCTCCACCATGGAGGAGGTCGGCGACTCCGACCTGATCCTGCACGTGGTGGACGGCTCGCACCCGGCGCCGGAGGAGCAGCTGGCCGCCGTGCGCGAGGTGATCCGCGACGTGGGCGCGGTGGACGTGCCCGAGATCGTGGTCATCAACAAGGCGGACGCCGCCGACCCGCTCGTACTGCAGCGCCTGCTGCGCATCGAGCGGCACTCGATCGCGGTGTCGGCGCGGACCGGCGCGGGCCTGGACGAGCTGCTCGCGCTGATCGACGCCGAGCTGCCGCGCCCGCGGGTCGAGATCGAGGTGCTCCTGCCGTACACGCAGGGCGCGCTGGTCTCGCGCGCGCACGCCGAGGGCGAGGTCCTCTCCGAGGAGCACACGCCGGAGGGCACGCTGCTCAAGGCGCGGGTGCACGAGGAACTGGCCGCGTTCCTGGCGCCGTACGTCCCGGCGGCGCACTGACGTCCAGGTGAACGACCGAAGGCCCGCCCCCTCTTCGTGAGGGGGCGGGCCTTCGGGCTCACTGGTGGCCTACTGGCCGGCGAACTTCTCGCTCATCATCGTGTAGATCTGCTCCGCGCCCCGGTCCAGGCGCGGGCCGGCCAGCCATCCCGCGGTCACCGGGCCGATGGAGGTGTTGGACACCAGCGCCAGCTTCTTGCCCGGCTTCTCGATGAACCAGCCGCCGCCGGAGGAACCGCCGGTCATGGTGCAGCCGATCCGCCACATGGTCGGCGTACCGGGCGTCAGGGTGAGGCGGCCGGGGAGGTCGACGCACTTGTGCATCAGCGCACCGTCGTACGGCGGGGCGGCCGGGTAGCCCCAGGCGCCCATCGCGGGGATGCTCGCCGCCTGGGGGGCGTTGAAGTCGACGTCGAGTGCGACCCCGACCGTCTCCTCCAGGGACTTGGTGCCGTTCTCCGGCTTCACGTGCATCACGGCGTAGTCGTACGGGGCTCCCTCGCCGCCGGTCGGGCCGCCCTGCGAGATCCACTCGCCGGAGGTCGCGACCCAGTCCGCCCAGTAGACGCCATAGGGGGCGACCTCCTGCGGCCGGGCCTTCTCCAGCGCGGCCGGGGACTTGCCCAGGTCGTTGTAGGCGGGGACGAAGGCGATGTTGCGGTACCAGCCGCCGGCCTTGCCGGCGTGCACGCAGTGGCCCGCGGTCCAGACGAGGTTGGATTTGCCGGGGTTCTCGGGGTCCTTGACGACGGTCGCGGAGCAGACCATCGACCCCTCGGGGGCGTCGAAGAAGACCTTGCCGACCGGCGCGGCGTTCTGGTGGTAGGGCTTCTCCTCCGCCACGGCCTGGACCGGCCGGGGCTCGGGGTCGGTGGCGCCCTGGTCGCCCGGGACGGCACCGGCGGCCATCGTCTTCTGCGGGGACTTGGCGGACCGCATCCGCTCGGGCTTCCACAGCCCCTCGATCACCGGGTTGACGAAGTCCTTGGCCTCACGCAGCCACGTGTCCTTGTCCCAGTTCTTCCACTCGCCGTTCTTCCACTTCTCCGGGTCGACGCCGTGCTCCTTGAGCTTGTCGGCGATGTCCTTGGGAAGTTCGGTGTCGCCGCCGCCCTGACCGTCGGCGGGGCTCGTCGTGGCCGGCGTGTCGGCCGCCTTGTCCTCGGTGGGGCCACAGGCGGTGGCCGTCAGCGTGAGAGCCGCGGCCAGGCCGGTGACGGCCAGGAGTGGGCGGCGTATGGATCGCGATCGCATGAAACGATTCCCCCTGATAACGCATGTGCATATACGAAATGCCATGGACCTGTCACGAAGACGGGCGGTCTTCCGGGACCGCCCGCGTGAGAATGCGCCCCTACTCTATGCCGGTTCCGCCAGGGGTAGTTGCCACCCACGGTGACCTGCACGGAGTCTCCACCGGGCGGCGCCGCTGGGGCCGGGCGTTTTCGTACACCACCGAAACGCCCGGCCCGCCGGCCTTCGACGGGCCGGCCCTTTGCTACCGCTGTTTACCGCCCCGCGAACTTCTTGCTGACCGCCTCGTAGATGCCCTTCGCCTCGTCGCCCAGGCGCGGGCCGGCCAGCCACCCCGCCGTCACCGGGCCGATGGAGGTGTTGGACACCAGCGCGGGCTTACCGTCCTGGCCCTGCGCGACCCAGCCGCCGCCGGAGGAACCGCCCGTCATGGTGCAGCCGATGCGGTACATCGTCGGCTGGGCCGCATCGAGGGACAGCCGGCCCGGCTTGTCCGCGCACTGGAACATCTGCTGGCCGTCGAACGGCGGCGCCGCCGGGTAGCCCGTCGCCTCCATGTCGGTGATCTTCGGCGCGGCCGGAGCGTTGAACTCGACCGGAAGCGCCGAACCGACCGTCTCCTCCAGCGACTTGCCGTTGCCGCCCTTCTCCGGGGTCACGTGGATGACCGCGTAGTCGTACGGAGCTCCCTGGCCACCGGTGGCCGCACCCTGGGAGATCCACTGCTCGGAGGTCTGCGCCCAGTCACCCCACCACACGCCGTACGGAGCGATGTCCTCACGGGTCGCGTTCTCCAGCTCCGCGCCGGTCCTGCCGCTGTCGTTGTACGAGGGGACGAACGCGATGTTGCGGTACCAGCCGCCGTCCTTGCCCGCGTGCACGCAGTGGCCCGCGGTCCACACCAGGTTGGACTTGCCAGGGTTCGCGGGGTCCTTCACCACCGTCGCGGAACACACCATCGAGCCCTCGGGGCCGTCGAAGAGGACCTTGCCGGCCTCCGGGACACTGGAGTGGTACGGCGCCTTCACGGCCGTCGCCTCGACCGGCTCGGGCGTCGGGTCCGTGACGCCCTCGTCGCCGGAGATGTCGCCGTCCTCGACCGGCCTCTCAGGCTGCTCGGCGTCCCTCATCCGGTCCGGGTCCCACAGGTCCTCGATGATCGGGTTGACGAAGTCCTTGGCCTCACGCAGCCATGTGTCCTTGTCCCAGTTCTTCCACTCGCCGTTCTTCCACTTGTCCAGATCGATCCCGTGCTCCTTGAGCCGGTCCTTCAGATCGTCCGGAATCGTGATCTTGCCGTCGGACGTCTGGCTCGCGGAAGCGGTCGGCTCACCGCCCGCGTTGTCCTCGCTCGGGCCACAGGCAGTGGCCGTCAGCGCCAGCGCCGCGGCGACGGAGGCTGCGGCGAGCAGCGGACGAATGGGTCGCATGTTGTGATCCCCCTGGGACTTCGTGACAGAACACGTCTGTATTCGGCTGAACTTCGGCACCGGAGTGCAGCCCCCCACTATGCCGGTGCCGTTGGGGACGGCACGCGGCAGGGCCGCGGTTCCCCCATCCCAAGGATCTTCGCGGCGGCCGTGATCCCGACCACATGTCGTCGTTGGTACGCACGGGGGACACAAGGTCGGCGCTCGTCGCCGCCTTGCGGCGGACGAGTCACCTACCGATGAGCAACGCAACCGTGACCGGGAGGACCCGAAACCGTGGCCGTGACCGAATCAGCCCCGGTGGCACCGACGTCCGCGCACGAAGGGATCCTGCGCCGCCAGTCACTGCGCGAATCGGCCGCCCGCACCTATGCGCGCTCCCTGCCCATCGTCCCGGTGCGGGCACGCGGCCTGACGATCGAGGGTGCCGACGGGCGACGCTACCTCGACTGCCTCTCCGGAGCGGGAACCTTGGCCCTCGGTCACAACCACCCGGTGGTCCTGGAGGCCATCAAGAAGGTCATCGCCTCCGGCGCCCCGCTGCACGTCCTCGACCTCGCCACCCCGGTCAAGGACGCCTTCACCACCGAGCTGTTCACCACGCTCCCACGCCGGCTCGCCGACGACGCACGGATCCAGTTCTGCGGACCGGCCGGTACGGACGCGGTCGAGGCGGCGCTCAAACTCGTCCGCAACGCGACCGGCCGCCGCGGCCTGCTCGCCTTCACCGGCGCGTACCACGGCATGACGGCCGGCGCCCTGGCCGCCTCCGGCGGCGCCACTGACGTACGGGTCACCCGCCTGCCCTTCCCGCACGACTACCGGTGCCCCTTCGGGGTCGGCGGCGAGCGCGGCGCCGAGATCGCCGCCCGCTGGACCGAGAGCCTGCTCGACGACCCCAAGTCCGGCGTCCCGACACCGGCCGGGATGATCCTCGAACCCGTCCAGGGCGAGGGCGGTGTGATCCCCGCGCCCGACACCTGGCTGCGCCGGATGCGACGGATCACCGCCGACCGCTCCATCCCGCTGATCGCCGACGAGGTGCAGACCGGCGTCGGCCGCACGGGCGCGTTCTGGGCGGTCGAGCACAGCGGCGTCGTCCCCGATGTGATGGTCCTGTCCAAGGCCATCGGCGGCTCCCTTCCCCTGGCCGTCATCGTCTACCGGTCGGCGCTGGACGTCTGGCAGCCCGGCGCCCACGCGGGCACCTTCCGCGGCAACCAGCTCGCCATGGCGGCCGGCGCGGCCACCCTCGCCTTCGTACGCGAGAACCGCCTCGCCGAGCGCGCCGCGACCCTCGGCGCGCGCATGCTGGGACAGCTCCAGGGCCTGGCCGCCGCCCACCCCTGCGTCGGGGACGTGCGCGGCCGGGGCCTGATGATCGGCATCGAGCTCGTCGCCCCGGACACCACCGCCGACGTTCCGCCCCCCGACCCCGCCCTCGCCGCGGCCGTCCAGCGCGAGTGCCTCCAGCGCGGGCTCATCGTCGAACTCGGTGGCCGCCACAGCGCCGTCGTACGCCTCCTCCCTCCCCTGACGCTCACCGACGAACAGGCGGTGGCCGTCCTCGACCGCTTCGCCGACGCCCTGGCCGCCGCCGAGCGCACCCCCTCCCGCCCGAGCGACCCAGGACCGTCCCGCTGAACCCGAACCTCCTCACCAGAAAGACCCCTCCGTGAACCCCACCCCCGTACCCGAAGCCCCTGGCGCCGACGGCCCTCCCTCCGCCCCCGGCCGCCCCCGCCCGGGCGAGTCGACAACAGTGCCGCGCCAGCATTCGGGCGGGTACGAAGACCTGCCCGGGCCCAGCCCGGCCCACGACCGCCTTGAGGCCGACCACCTCGACCACCCGGACGCGCACCACGCCGCCGACGCGGCCACCGTCGAAAACCTCCTCCGCTGCTGGGTACGGGAGAAGAACCTCCCCCAACCGGCCGGGAAGACCCTGCGCGTCCCCCTCGACGCCAGCGGGACCGCCCTCCTCGTCCCCGTCCACTACTGGTCACCCACCGGCTGGCACCGCTTCGGCCCGCCCGCCCTCGAAGGCGCTCCGCCCACCGCCCCGTCCGCCGATGCGGTGACCGTCGCGGCCCTTCTCAGCCGTGAGTCGGGTCCCGTCGGCGACCACCGGGAGGGTGCCGACCTGGTCGGCCGGGTCGCCGACTCCATCCGCCGTACCGCCGACTTCATCACCCACCGGCGCCAGCACCCCGGCCCCGCCGCCGACGCCGACTTCTTCCTCACCGCCGAACAGTCCCTGCTGCTGGGCCACCCCCTCCATCCCACGCCCAAGAGCCGCGAAGGTCTCTCCGAATCCGAAGCCAGGCTGTACTCACCCGAGTTGAACGGCTGCTTCCCCCTGCACTGGGTGGCCGTCGACCGGTCCGTACTCGCCACCGACTCGGCCTGGACCGAACAGGGCCGCACACTGACCGCCGGGCAACTCACCTCCCGCCTCGCCGGAGACCTCACCCTCCCCGACAACACCGCAGCCCTGCCCCTGCACCCCTGGCAGGCCCGCGAACTGCTCCACCGCCCCGCCGTGACCGAACTCCTCTCCGCCGGCCTCCTCCACGACCTGGGCCCCCACGGCGACCCCTGGCACCCCACCTCCTCCGTCCGAACCGTCCACCGGCCGGGCGCGCCCGCCATGCTCAAGCTGTCCCTCGGCGTACGCATCACCAACTCCCGCCGGGAGAACCTGCGCAAGGAACTCCACCGCGGCGTCGAAGTGCACCGCCTGCTGCGCACCGGCCTCGCCAAGGAGTGGCAGGCCGCCCACCCGGGCTTCGACATCGTGCGCGACCCGGCGTGGCTCGCCGTCGACACCCCGTCCGGCGAGCCCGTCCCCGGACTCGACGTGATGCTCCGGCACAACCCCTTCGGCCTCGGCGACGACGCCGTCTGCATCGCGAGCCTCACCGCCCCGCGGCCCTGGCCCGGAAGGCCCCGGATGCGATCGCGCCTGGCCGTCACGGTGTCCCGGCTCGCCGCCCGCACCGGCCGGCCCACCGGAGCCGTCGCCGCCGAGTGGTTCCTGCGCTACCTCGACCAGGTCGTCCGCCCCGTCCTCTGGCTGGACGGCACGGCCGGTGTGGCCCTGGAGGCCCACCAGCAGAACACCCTGGTCATCCTCGACCCCGACGGCTGGCCCCGCGGCGGCCGCTACCGCGACAACCAGGGCTACTACTTCCGCGAGTCCCACCGCGCCGCCCTGGAGCGCCGACTCCCGGGCATCGGCACCCACAGCGACACCTTCGTCTCCGACGACGTCACCGACGAGCGCTTCGCCTACTACCTCGGCATCAACAATGTCCTCGGCCTGATCGGGGCCTTCGGCGCGCAGCGCCTCGCCGACGAACGCCTCCTCCTCGCCGCCTTCCGCCAGTTCCTCACCACGGCCACCGGTCTTGGCTCACCCCTGCCCACCCGCCTCCTGGACAGCCCGACCCTCCGCTGCAAGGCCAACCTCATGACCCGGCTGAACGGTCTCGACGAGCTCGTCGGCCCCGTGGACACCCAGTCCGTCTACGTCACCATCGCCAACCCCCTTCGTCGCTGACACACCACACACCACCCGAACCGCCGAGAGGACAGCGCCCCGTGCCTCCCACCGATGCGAGCTCCGACACCGGACCCAGTTCCCCCGCGCCGGCCGGCGTGGGCACGGAGGACACCCTGGATCTGCGGTTGCCCGACGAGCTGATCATGCTGTTCGGCCCGGACGGCCCGGACGGCCCGGCCACCGGACACCAGCCGCTGGACGGCGGCGTCGACGATCTGCTCGACACCGTCGCCGGCTGGGGCCCTGCCCCCACCCCCCTCGGTCACTTCCAACTCGTCCCCGTACGCATCGCGCGCGACCTCGCGCTGATCAGCCGGTGGATGAACGACCCCGCGGTCGCCGCGTTCTGGGAACTGGCCGGACCCGAGTCCGTCACGGACGCCCACCTACGCGCCCAACTCGACGGCGACGGACGCAGCGTGCCGTGCCTGGGCGTGCTCGGAGGTACTCCCGTGAGCTACTTCGAGATCTACCGCGCCGACCTCGACCCGCTGGCCCGCCAGTATCCGGCCCGACCCCACGACACCGGTATCCACCTCCTCGTCGGAGGCGTCGCCGACCGCGGCCGGGGCGTCGGCACCACCCTGCTCAGAGCCGTCTCCGACCTCGTCCTCGACAACCGCCCCAGCTGCGCACGTGTCATCGCCGAACCCGACATCCGCAACACCCCCTCCGTCTCGGCCTTTCTGAGCGCCGGCTTCCGCTTCTCCGCCGAACTCGACCTTCCCGACAAGCGAGCTGCCCTCATGATCCGCGACCGCGCCTTGCGACACCTGCTGTGAACAGCCTGCTGCTTTACATACACCGCTCGACCCGCATCGGTTCCACCCGGAGGAGTCCCCGTGCCGAAACCCCCTGCCACCCATGACTCCGCGGAGCCGCCCGCCCCGCCGAAGCCCGCCCCGCCGACGCCCGCAGCGCCGCCGGCCCGGACCACCCCGACGGCCCCGGCCACCCCGCCGGCGCATCCGGTGCCGCCGGCTCCGGCCGCCGCGCCGCCCGAGCTGAATCCGCAGGCGTGGGCCCGGGCCTCCCGCCGCCTCCTCGCGAAGATGCTCGGCGAATTCGCCTACGAGGAGATCATCGAGCCGACCCGGCCACCCACCGCGCCGGACGGCGACTCGGCCGCCTCCCGGGCCGGTCACGCAGCCGACCGGAGCCGGACCGGTCCACGGCACACGCCGGACGGACGGCCACCGACCGACCCGTACACGCTGAGACTCGACGACGGCTCCGCCCTCGCCTTCGCGGCGCGCCGGACCGCCTACGGCAGCTGGCGGGTCGACCCCCACTCGATCACCCGCGACGGCCACCCCTACACCGACCCACTCGACTTCCTGGCCCGGGCCCGCCGCCTCCTCCGCCTGGACGGAGCCACGCTCGGCCACCTCCTCCGCGAGCTGACCATCACCCTCGCCGCCGACGTACGGCTGGACCACAGCGCCCTCCCGGCCGACCGGCTCGCCGACCTCGGTTACGCGGAACTCGAAGGCCATCAGACCGGCCACCCGTGGATCGTCTTCAACAAGGGCCGCATCGGCTTCTCCGCCACCGACGCGGTCCAATGGGCGCCCGAAGCACGCCGACCCGCCCCGCTGCCCTGGATCGCCGTCAGCACCGCGCTCGCCGCCTACCGCGGGGTTCCCGCACTCGACACCCCCGCGCACCTCTACGACCGCGAGCTCGCCCCGGCCGTCCGCGACACCTTCGCCGCCGTACTCCGCGCCCGCGGCCTCGACCCCGCGACGTACCTCTACCTCCCCGTGCACCCCTGGCAGTGGGACGAGGTGCTGCTGCCGCTCTACGCGCCCGCCGTCGCCGAGGGCGCGATCGTGCCGCTCCCCGCCGACAGCGATCTGCGGCTGCCGCAGCAGTCGATTCGTACGTTCCTCAACGTCAGCCGGCCCGACCGGTTCAGCGTCAAGCTGCCGCTGTCCGTCCTCAACACCCTCGTATGGCGCGGACTGCCGACCGAACGCACCCTGGCCGCTCCCGCCGTCACCGCCTGGGTGCACGCACTGCGGGACGCCGATCCGTTCCTGCGCGACGACTGCGGCGTGATCCTCCTCGGCGAGGTCGCCTCCGTCACGGTCGAGCACCCGCTGTACGACCACCTCCCCGAGGCCCCGTACCAGTACAAGGAGCTGCTCGGCGCGATCTGGCGTGAACCGCTGTGCCTGCCGCCCGGCGAACGCGCCCGTACCCTCGCGTCCCTCCTCCACACCGACCCCCGGGGCCGCGCCTTCACCGCCGAACTGGTGGCCCGGTCAGGGCTGACCCCCAAAGCCTGGCTCCGCCACCTCTTCGCCGCCCTGCTGCCACCCCTCCTGCACTTCCTCTACCGCTACGGCACCGTCTTCTCCCCGCACGGCGAGAACGCCATCGTCGTCTTCGACGACCATGACATCCCCGTACGGCTGGCGATCAAGGACTTCGTCGACGACATCAACGTCAGCGCCCGGCCGCTGCCCGAGCACGACACGATGCCGGACGACGTACGGGCCGTCCTCCTGACCGAGGAGCCCGGATTCCTGACCCAGTTCATCCACTCCGGCCTCTTCGTCGGCGTTTTCCGCTTCCTGGCGCCCCTGTGCGAAGAGCAACTGGGAGTACCGGAGGAGGACTTCTGGTCACTCGTACGGGCCGAAATCCTGCGGCACCAGGCGCGCTTCCCGGAGCTCAAGGACCGTTACGAGCTGTTCGAGCTGCTCACGCCGCGTATCGAGCGGCTGTGCCTCAACCGCAACCGGCTGCACCTGGACGGCTACCGCGACCGTTCCGAGCGGCCGCACGCCGCCATTCACGGCACCGTCCCCAATCCGCTCGCGTGATCCGATTGTCAGTGGCGCGCCGTAGGGTGGACTGGCTATGACGAAGCCATCCCTCCCCGAGCTCCTCCACGCCGCCGTCACCGCCGTCGGCGGCGTGGAACGGCCAGGCCAGGTCACCATGGCCGAGGCCGTTGCGCAGGCCATCGACGACGGCTCCCACCTGCTGGTCCAGGCCGGCACCGGCACCGGAAAGTCCCTGGGATACCTGGTGCCCGCGCTGGCGCACGGGGACCGGGTGGTGGTCGCCACCGCGACGCTGGCCCTCCAGCGGCAGCTCGTCGAACGCGACCTGCCGCGCACGGTCGACGCCCTGCATCCGCAGCTGCGGCGCCGCCCGGAGTTCGCCATGCTCAAGGGGCGCTCGAACTACCTCTGCCTGCACCGCCTCCACGAGGGCGTTCCGCAGGAAGAGGAGGACGGCCTCTTCGACCCGTTCGAGACAGCCGCGCCCACCAGCAAGCTCGGCCAGGACCTGTTGCGCCTGCGTGACTGGTCCGACGACACGGAGACCGGGGACCGGGACGACCTGACGCCCGGCGTCTCCGACCGGGCCTGGTCGCAGGTCTCCGTCACCTCCCGCGAATGCCTGGGCGCGTCGAAGTGCGCCTACGGAGCGGAGTGCTTCGCCGAGGCCGCGCGGGAGCGCGCCAAGCTCGCCGATGTCGTGGTCACCAACCACGCCCTGCTCGCCATCGACGCGATCGAGGGCGCCCCGGTGCTCCCGCAGCACGACGTCCTGATCGTCGACGAGGCTCACGAGCTGGTCTCCCGGGTCACCGGCGTCGCCACCGGCGAGCTCACGCCCGGGCAGGTCAACCGTGCCGTGCGCCGGGCGGCCAAACTGGTCGACGAGAAGGTCGCCGACCAGCTCCAGACGGCCGCCGAAGGCTTCGAGCGGCTCATGGAGCTGGCCCTGCCCGGCCGCCTGGAGGAGATCCCGGAGGACCTCGCGTACGCGCTGATGGCGCTGCGCGACGCGGCGCGCGCGGTCATCTCGTCCCTCGGTACGACGCGTGACAAGTCCGTCCAGGACGAGGACGCGGTCCGCAAGCAGGCCAAGGCGTCCGTGGAGACCGTGCACGACGTGGCCGAGCGCATCACCCAGGGCTCCGAGTACGATGTCGTCTGGTACGAGCGCCACGACCGTTTCGGGGCGTCGCTGCGGGTGGCGCCGCTGTCCGTTTCCGGCCTGCTGCGCGAGAAGCTCTTCGCCGAGCGGTCCGTCGTCCTCACCTCCGCCACGCTCAAGCTCGGCGGCGACTTCAACGGTGTCGGCGCCTCCCTCGGGCTTCCCCCCGAGGGCACGGTCGGCACGGAGGACGAGGACGTACCGGTCTGGAAGGGCATCGACGTCGGCTCGCCGTTCGACTACCCCAAGCAGGGGATCCTGTACGTCGCCAGGCACCTGGCCACCCCGGGCAGGGAGGGCAGCCGCGGCGACATGATGGATGAGCTCGCCGAGCTCGTCGAAGCCGCCGGCGGCCGTACGCTCGGCCTCTTCTCGTCCATGCGGGCCGCCCAGGCCGCGGCGGAGGAGCTTCGTGGCAGGCTCGACAAGCCGATCCTGCTCCAGGGCGAGGACACGCTGGGCGAACTGATCAAGAACTTCGCGAATGACCCGGAGACCTGCCTCTTCGGCACGCTCTCGCTCTGGCAGGGCGTCGATGTTCCCGGGCCGAACTGCCAGCTCGTCGTGATGGACCGCATCCCGTTCCCCAGGCCCGACGACCCGCTGATGAGCGCCCGCCAGAAGGCGGTGGAGGAGGCGGGCGGAAACGGCTTCATGGCTGTCGCGGCGACGCACGCGGCGCTGCTCATGGCGCAGGGCGCGGGGCGGCTGGTCCGTGCCACGGGCGACCGTGGAGTGGTCGCCGTTCTGGACCCCCGCCTGGCGAACGCCCGGTACGGCAGCTACCTGCGGGCCTCGCTGCCCGACTTCTGGTACACCACGGACCGCAACCAGGTGCGCCGCTCCCTTTCCGCGATCGATGCCGCCGCCAAGGCGGCCGACGCGTAACGGTTACGCCCTGCCCGGTCCCGGCCGGTCCCGCCGGTTCACCGGCTCGGGACCGGCGGGGCAAGGGAGCCGTGCGCGCGCAAGCAGACCCCGGGACCGGCGCAGTGGGTCCCGGGGCCCGGTCGGAGCCGGCGAGGTGTGTCACACCCGCCGCAGTACCGCCACCACCTTGCCGAGGATCGTCGCCTCGTCACCCGGGATCGGCTGGTACGCCGCATTGTGCGGGAGCAGCCAGACATGGCCGTCCTCCCGCTTGAAGCGCTTGACCGTGGCTTCGCCGTCCAGCATCGCGGCGACGATGTCGCCGTTCTCCGCGACGGGCTGGCGGCGCACGGTCACCCAGTCGCCGTCACAGATGGCGGCCTCGATCATCGAGTCGCCGACGACCTTCAGTACGAACAGCTCGCCGTCACCGACCAGCTGGCGGGGGAGGGGGAACACGTCCTCGACCGATTCCTCGGCGAGGATGGGGCCGCCGGCCGCGATACGGCCGACGAGTGGGACGTACGACGCGGCGGGCTTGCCCGTGGTGTCGGTGGGCTGGGTGCTGGGCTGGTCGGACCCGCGGACCTCATAGGCCCTGGGCCGGTGCGGGTCCCTGCGCAAGAACCCCTTGCGCTCCAGTGCCATCAGCTGGTGCGCGACCGACGAGGTGCTGGACAGCCCCACCGCCTGGCCGATCTCGCGCATCGACGGCGGGTAACCGCGTCGCTGCACCGAGTCCCGAATGACCTCGATGACCCGCCGCTGCCGGTCCGTCAGCCCGGAGCTGTCCGCCCGGATGCCTGGAGGTCGCCCGGGCAGCGAGCGCGTGGGCTTGGGCCCCTCCGCGCTCGTGGTTACTTCGTTCATGGCATGCACCGGCTCGAGTCGGCTCTGGGAACGGTCCTGGGCAGTGATGGTGGCACTGTCTGCGGTGGTGGTCACGTCGGCCCCTCTCGAAATGGTCTCCCTAGCTGGACAACGGTAGTTGCTTTCGAAAGGTTGCGCCAAACACACGTTCGAGTGAAAAATCGCAGATTGGCTTACGTGTGCGTGTGACTAGGTGTATGTGCGATCGCTTGGTGATCTTTACTATGGCTCGTGGGGGCCTCTGGCGCCTCGTGAGCCTCTTGTGCGGTGGCAATTCAGGCCATCACGGTAACGCCCACCGCCGGCGCCGGGTGGGGCGGGGCGGGAATCGAGCGCGGTCGGGCGTTCTGCCCGGGTGAACCCGCAGGATGGCCGGGGGCGCCCTCTCCTGCGGCCCGCCGGGTGGTCCCATACGGTAATCCCACGGCGTTCCGCCGGGTGATCTTCGGAAATGTCCGCCGAGCGATTGCCGCGGTGACCGGAAGGCGATCACCCAGGCGCTGCGAGAATCCGCCACCTCCAGGAGGCTCCCCGGGTGTCCGGGCGAGGCCGCCCATACCCGGCGGGTATTCCCAGTCGGCCCCGCGGGGATCTTCCCAGTGATCTTCACAGTGATCTCCACGGTCACTTCGGGGTCATTCCGCCGGCACCCGCACCCGTCTCCATGGCGGGTCCACCGAGCGGTCCCGATGCGCCTTCCACGGCGGCGCCGCGCCGGCGCCCGGCGGCACCGTCGGCGACGTCCGAAAAGGCCCCGGGGCGGTACCCGGCGATGCCCTGCGGCACCCCGGGCGCGGCACCCCGGGCACCCCGGCGGCATCCGGCGGCGCCCGGCGGCGCCCGGCGGTTGTGGTGGTCCCCGGTCGTCCGTGGGCGTCCCAGTCGGGCCTCCGGCCCCGGCCGCTGTCTCCGCGGCGGCGGCCCGGCGGGCGCCCGCCCATGCTGATCCCCTCGGCGGCCTGAGGCGGCCTGAGGCGGCCCGACGTGGCCTGAGGCGGCCCGATGTGACCCGAGGGCGGCCCGGCCTGATCTCCGGTAGGCCGCCCGGGCTGTCACCCCGCCCCCGGAATCCGTGGCGCCGCGCCCCTCCCGTAGGCTCTCGGCCGGTCGGCGATGACGGGGTGCGCGACACGCGCCGTGGGCCGAAAAGACGGCTGGACCCCAGATCTAGTGGTTGGATTGACCCGGCCACCCACAAGTTGTGGTCCCCGGTCTGTTGGGGGTGTGGTCATCCCCTATGCTTGTGGCTGCTTCGAGGGGCTCTGACGGGCCTTGACGAGGCTATTCAGTCGTGCTGTGAAGGAGGGTTGGGAGATGCACTGCCCCTTCTGCAGGCACCCCGACAGTCGTGTCGTCGACAGTCGCACCACCGACGACGGGACGGCCATCCGCCGCCGCCGCCAGTGCCCCGACTGCTCCCGCCGTTTCACCACGGTGGAGACCGCGTCCCTCATGGTGATCAAGCGCAGCGGGGTCACGGAACCCTTCAGCCGCACCAAGGTCATCTCCGGGGTGCGCAAGGCGTGCCAGGGGCGGCCGGTCACCGAGGACGCTCTCGCGAAGCTCGGCCAGCGGGTCGAGGAGGCGGTGCGTGCCACTGGCAGCGCGGAACTGACCACTCACGACGTCGGACTCGCCATACTCGGCCCGCTGCAGGAGCTCGACCTCGTCGCGTACCTGCGCTTCGCGTCCGTGTACCGGGCGTTCGACTCACTCGAAGACTTCGAGGCCGCCATCGCGGAGCTCCGCGAGCGGCGGCCCCCCGTGGAGGAAAGCGGGACCGGTGCGACCCCAGAGGTCCCGGTTCCCGCGGTCGCCGCCGACTGATCGTCCGGACCGGCGAGCGACCGGCGATCAGCCGCTGAGCGGCAATTGACGTGTCACAGGTGCTGTGCGTGGTGCCCGTGACAACAGACAGAAACCGTGCCTTGGGAAGATCTGGGCACTTCAGGGTGTTTTTGCCCGTATATGGGAGGCGGCATGACAGAGACGGCGAGCGGCCCGGCACGAGGGTCCCGTACCAAGGGATCCAAGGTGAGCAAGGGTCTGCGTATCGAGCGCATCCACACCACCCCTGGCGTGCATCCGTACGACGAGGTCGTGTGGGAGCGTCGTGACGTCGTCATGACCAACTGGCGCGACGGCTCGGTGAACTTCGAGCAGCGTGGCGTCGAGTTCCCCGACTTCTGGTCGGTGAACGCGGTCAACATCGTCACCAGCAAGTACTTCCGCGGGGCCGTCGGCACCCCGCAGCGCGAGACCGGCCTCAAGCAGCTGATCGACCGGATCGTGAAGACCTACCGCAAGGCCGGTGAGGACTACAACTACTTCGCCACCCCGGCCGACGCCGAGATCTTCGAGCACGAACTGGCGTACGCCCTCCTGCACCAGGTCTTCAGCTTCAACTCGCCGGTGTGGTTCAACGTCGGCACGCCCCAGCCGCAGCAGGTCTCCGCCTGTTTCATCCTGTCCGTCGACGACTCCATGGAGTCGATCCTCGACTGGTACAAGGAAGAGGGCATGATCTTCAAGGGCGGCTCCGGCGCCGGCCTGAACCTCTCCCGTATCCGCTCCTCCAAGGAGCTGCTCTCCTCCGGTGGCAACGCCTCCGGCCCGGTCTCCTTCATGCGTGGCGCCGACGCCTCCGCCGGAACGATCAAGTCCGGTGGCGCCACCCGCCGTGCCGCCAAGATGGTCATCCTGGATGTCGACCACCCCGACATCGAGGACTTCATCCAGACCAAGGTCAAGGAAGAGGAGAAGATCCGCGCCCTGCGTGACGCGGGCTTCGACATGGACCTTGGCGGCGACGACATCACGTCCGTCCAGTACCAGAACGCCAACAACTCGGTCCGCGTGAACGACGCATTCATGAAGGCGGTCGAGGAGGGCGGCAAGTTCGGCCTGACGTCCCGTATGACCGGCGAGGTCATCGAGGAGGTCGACGCCAAGTCCCTCTTCCGCAAGATGGCCGAGGCCGCCTGGGCCTGCGCCGACCCCGGGATTCAGTACGACGACACCATCAACCACTGGCACACGTGCCCGGAGTCCGGCCGCATCAACGGCTCGAACCCGTGCAGCGAGTACATGCACCTGGACAACACCTCGTGCAACCTCGCCTCGCTGAACCTGATGAAGTTCCTGAAGGACGACGGCAAGGGCAACCAGTCGTTCGAGTCCGAGCGCTTCGCCAAGGTCGTCGAGCTGGTCATCACCGCGATGGACATCTCCATCTGCTTCGCGGACTTCCCGACCCAGAAGATCGGCGAGAACACCCGCGCCTTCCGCCAGCTGGGCATCGGCTACGCCAACCTCGGCGCCCTGCTGATGGCGACGGGCCACGCGTACGACTCCGACGGCGGCCGTGCGCTCGCCGGCGCCATCACCTCGCTGATGACGGGCACCTCGTACCGCCGCTCCGCCGAGCTGGCCGCGGTCGTCGGCCCGTACGACGGCTACGCCCTCAACGCCGAGCCGCACAAGCGCGTCATGAGGCAGCACGCCGACGCCAACGCCAAGGCCGTCCGCATGGACGACCTGGACACGCCGATCTGGGCCGCCGCCACGGAAGCTTGGCAGGACGTGCTCCGCCTCGGCGAGAAGAACGGCTTCCGCAACTCCCAGGCTTCCGTGATCGCCCCGACCGGCACCATCGGTCTGGCGATGTCCTGCGACACCACCGGCCTGGAGCCCGACCTCGCGCTGGTCAAGTTCAAGAAGCTGGTCGGCGGCGGCTCGATGCAGATCGTCAACGGCACCGTGCCGCAGGCGCTGCGCCGCCTGGGTTACCAGGAGGAGCAGATCGAGGCGATCGTCGCCCACATCGCCGAGCACGGCAATGTGATCGACGCCCCCGGCCTCAAGCAGGAGCACTACGAGGTCTTCGACTGCGCCATGGGCGAGCGTTCCATCTCCGCGATGGGCCACGTCCGCATGATGGCCGCCATCCAGCCGTGGATCTCCGGCGCGCTCTCGAAGACGGTCAACCTCCCCGAGACGGCCACTGTCGAGGACGTCGAGGAGGTCTACTTCGAGGCGTGGAAGATGGGCGTCAAGGCGCTCGCCATCTACCGCGACAACTGCAAGGTCGGCCAGCCCCTCTCCGCGAAGAAGAAGGAGCAGGAGAAGGCCGAGGTCACCGAGAAGGCCGAGGAGACGATCCGCGCGGCGGTCGAGAAGGTCGTCGAGTACCGCCCCGTCCGCAAGCGCCTCCCCAAGGGCCGTCCCGGCATCACCACCTCCTTCACGGTGGGCGGCGCCGAGGGCTACATGACCGCCAACTCCTACCCTGACGACGGTCTCGGCGAGGTCTTCCTGAAGATGTCGAAGCAGGGCTCGACGCTCGCCGGCATGATGGACGCCTTCTCCATCGCCGTCTCGGTCGGTCTCCAGTACGGCGTGCCCCTGGAGACGTACGTCTCGAAGTTCACCAACATGCGCTTCGAGCCGGCCGGCATGACGGACGACCCGGACGTGCGGATGGCGCAGTCGATCGTCGACTACATCTTCCGCCGCCTGGCGCTGGACTTCCTGCCCTTCGAGACCCGCTCGGCGCTCGGCATCCACTCGGCCGAGGAGCGTCAGCGCCACCTGGAGACCGGTTCGTACGAGCCGGCCGACGACGAGGTGGACGTCGAGGGCCTGGCCCAGTCCGCCCCGCGCCAGCAGGAGGCCCCGAAGGCCGTGGCCGCCGCGCCGAAGGCCGAGGCACCGGCGCCCCAGCAGGCGCACACCTCGGCGGAGCTCGTCGAGATGCAACTGGGCATCAGCGCGGACGCGCCGCTGTGCTTCTCGTGCGGTACGAAGATGCAGCGGGCCGGTTCCTGCTACATCTGCGAGGGCTGCGGCTCGACCAGCGGCTGCAGCTGACGGCTGACGCACGGGTGCTGACTGACTGAGCAGAGCGGGAGAGCCGGACGTTCGTTCCGACTCTCCCGCTCTGTATGCGCGGCTCAGGCCGGCTTCGCGCCCATCAGCTCCGTGAAGGACTGCGGGTCGGCGTCGAAACCCCGCACGGCACGGCGCCAGCCCCATCCCCTCGTACCGTCGCGGAAGAACTCCACCACGGTCACGGCCGTGGCATCGCGGAGGTCCGCGAAGTCGTAGCTGTCCAGTTCCCGGTAGCCCTCCTTCACCAGCACCAGGGCATTGGTGATGTCGGAGAACGTGGTGCGTCCGCCGCCCTGCTGTATGGCCACGCCCACCACCACGCGCGCGTAGGCCGGTGACAGGCGGTTCAGCTCCAGGGTCATGGCCTCGTCGAAGCCGAAGCCCTGGCCGGTGCGGCTTTCCCTCTGGAGGGTGATGGTCCCGTCCGGCGAACGGCTGCCGAAGTGCACCAGATACACCGGGGCGCCATAGGGGTCCTCGGCCCGGTAGACGGCGGCGATGATGTCGAGATCATGGTCGGAGACGCCCGCGGGGCTCGGATCCCACTTGAGTGTCACCTCGACCTTGCCGACCCCCTTGTTGGCACTGCTCACGGGATTCCCCTCTCTCGTACGGGCAAGGCCAACTGCCCGTGGCACACAGCTCCTTGCCCATGGTGTCACGCGGACTCAGTGGGGGATCCGGCGTGACGGACGCTGCCGGGGGACCTCCTCCCGGAAGGCCTCTATACGGCTGCTCACCTGACGGATGAGATGCGTGTCCTCGATACGGTCCAGGTACAGACAGCGGCGGGCCACGCCCTCCAGCTCGAAGGCGAAGTAGATCGACATGAGGGGGTTGATGAACAGTTCACTGCCACGGGTACGGGAGGTGAACTGGACGTCCCCGAAAGAGCCCTGGACAGCGGCCGCTATGGAGCCGTTGACGATGCTCGGGACGTCGGGCGTACGGCTCTGCGCGTGCGCGACCGCGTCCACGAAAAGAGCACCCTCACGTGTCGTACGCGGAACGGAAAAGGCACCCAGATAGGCACCGTCCTTCTCCAGGGCGGCGATGTTCTCCAGCACCAGGCCATGGCTGACGCCGTGGTACGCGTCGACACCGAAACCGATCGACGCGATGAGGCGTTCGGGCACATCCAGGCCCGCGAGGGCGGCGACACTGGTCAAGTCCTCCTCCGGGGTGCCAAGACCGGACTCGTCGCCCCGCATGAGGATGTCGGTTCCGCCGTCGACCAGGACGACCGCGTCGATCCCGTAGTGCTCGATCAGCGCCTTGTACGCCGCACGCAGCGGCTGGACCCCCACGCGCGCGAAGGCGTGGACGGTGCTGGGGAAACCGTGCAGCGCCAGCCATTCGGCGAGGGTGCGTTCCGGGAAGTACGTCTGATGCGGCGCCGAATCGGGGGTGACCACGGCGACGTCGGGCGCGAGCCAGGAATCGAGGGGCAGGCCCTCCACGGCGCTGAAGGCCAGGTTGGCGAGGTGGACCTCCTTGCCCTGGTGGCGCAGTGACAGCGCCAGCGGGAGCCCCGCGTAGATGTCGAAGCCGCCGCCGGCGCCCGCGATGAGGATGCGTTCGGCGGATTCGAGGCGGGCGAAGAGGGGGTTGATGTGCAGGGCGGTCATCCGGTCATTGTGCCGGGGTCGTTCGAACCGCGTCCGGACGTATGTGCCACGGCCGTTGGCCGATGGGGGGGCAGTGCGCGAGACCGGGACCGGTGCCACGCCCGGCGCCGTACGATGGCGCGGTGCTGGTCAAGTGGATTCGCTGCACCGTGGTGGACCGTCGTGGGTTCGAGCGGGGGCAGCGGAAGTGGGCGGGGCTGCTGGGTGAGCCGGGATTCCGTGGGCAGGGCGGTGGTTGGAGCCGGAGCCGACCCGGTGTCGCCCATGTTTTCGCCTTCTGGGAGAGCCGGCCCTTCTACGATTCGTTCATGGCGCGCTCGCACGACAGGCTGGCGGCCGCACAGTCGGGCACGTACAAGGACATACAGGTCAAGCTGTTCGACCACCGCTTCGATGTGAAGACGGGGTTCGAGCCCCGCTTCACCGACGCCGACGTCGTCCGCGTCGCGCACAGCAGGATCCACGAGGAGCGGGTCGAGCACTACGCGCTCATGCAGGAGAAGGTGTGGAACCCGGCCATGGCGGGGTCTCCGGGGATGCTTCGGGGGCTGTTCGGGGAAGCGCCGGGGAACGAGTTCCTGGTCCTGTCGATGTGGCGGTCGGCGGCCGAGCACGGCAAGTACCGCACGGAGCGCGTGGAGCGGCTCGCGCTGCGTGCGCAGATCGAGGCGGACGTGGCGGCGCTGACGGGGGACGTCGTGGACCTGGAAGCGGCCTGGACGGTGTGAGGCGGGGGCACGCACGCGTGCGGGCGGTCGTGGCGGCTCGTACGCCGGATGGAGTCCGGACACCTGGCCGGCTGAGCCCGGCCGGTACGGGCCATCTAGGGTCGTGGCATGGCACGACCGCGGCGCATCGTTCTCGTACGGCACGGTGAATCGGAGGGCAATGACGATGACACCGTGTACGAACGCGAGCCCGATCACGCGCTGAGGTTCACCGAGCGGGGGCGGCGCCAGGCCGAGGAGACGGGCGAGCGGCTGCGGGCACTGTTCGGCGACGAGCGGGTCAGCGTCTACATCTCGCCGTACCGTCGCACCCACGAGACCTTCCAGCTGTTCGGGCTGGACCCGGCCCTGGTACGGGTCAGGGAGGAACCGCGGCTGCGCGAGCAGGACTGGGGAAACTGGCAGGACAGGGACGACGTCCGGCTCCAGAAGGCGTACCGGGACGCGTACGGGCACTTCTTCTACCGGTTCGCCCAGGGCGAGTCCGGGGCGGACGTGTACGACCGGGTCGGGGCCTTTCTGGAGAGCCTCCACCGCAGCTTCGAGGCGCCCGACCATCCGCCGAACGTCCTGCTGGTCACCCACGGCCTCACCATGCGGCTGTTCTGCATGCGCTGGTTCCACTGGACGGTCGCGGACTTCGAGTCGCTGTCCAACCCGCGCAACGGTGAGACCCGCATGCTGCTGCTCGGCGAGAACGGGCGGTACACGCTGGACCGGCCCTTCGAGCGCTGGCGGACCCCCGAACCGTACGGCACCACCGGATAGAGTGGCAGTTGCGATGACCGCTGATTCCTCTTCCGACCGGCGCTTCGACCGCGCCCTGGCCAGCCTGCGCGGGCTGTCCGTGGGAGACGCCCTGGGCTCCCAGTTCTTCGTACCTGCCAACTATCCACTGCTGAAGCGGCGCGAGCTGCCGCCCGGGTCCTGGCAGTGGACCGACGACACCGAGATGGCCTGCTCCGTGCTGGCCGTGCTCGCCGAGCACGGCCGCATCGACCAGGACGCGCTCGCCCGCTCGTTCGCCGAGCACCACGATTTCGACCGCGGATACGGGCCCGCCGTCAACCGGATGCTCCGGCTGATCCGCGAGGGCGGCGACTGGCGGGAACTGGCCGCCGGACTGTTCAAGGGGCAGGGCTCCTGGGGCAACGGCGCCGCCATGCGCATCGCCCCGCTGGGCGCCTGGTACGCCGACGACCCGGAGCAGGCGACGCACCAGGCCGAGATCTCCTCGTACACCACCCATCAGCACCGGGAAGCCGTCGTGGGATGCATGGCGGTCGCGGCCGCCGCCGCCCTCGCGGCCGATCCGGCCGGGCCGCCCAAGCCGGAGGAGCTGCTCGACGGTGTCGTCGCGCTCGTGCCGCGCAGCGCGGTGGGTGCGGGGCTGCGGCGCGCCCGGGACATGCTCGACTACGGCGACGCGGCGACGGTCGCGGCGGTGCTCGGCAGCGGTCGGCGTACGAGTGCGCACGACACGGTGCCGTTCGCGCTCTGGTCGGCCGCCCGCGCGCTGGGCGACTACGAGCGGGCGTTCTGGACCACGGCGCAGGTCGGCGGGGACGTCGACACGACGTGCGCCATCGCCGGGGGAGTGGTGGCCGCCACGGCTGCCGGGGCTCCGCCGGCCGAGTGGCTGGACCGGACCGAGGCGCTGCCCGACTGGCTGCCCGCCGGTCCGGCCGGCCGCTGACGGAAGTGTCACGGTCCTGCCACAGGGCGGAGGACGAACAGGAACAGCCCGGCTTCCGGGCTACCCTTTCGGCCACGCCGCCGCCTTGATCATGACAAGCGCGCGCTGACCAGACACCGGGACCGTACGACACTGCCGCTTCGACGTGTGCGGGCCCCGGTCGGGAGGGGGTCCCGTGCCAGACACGCCGTCCGCATCGCCATCACCGCCATCACCGCCGTCGCCATCACCGCAGTCCCCGCAGTCCCCGCAGTCCCCGCAGTCCTCCCAGGACTCGTCGGCCTCTGAGGGCCCACAGCCACCGCAAGAACCGCAGGCCCCGCCTTCCATGGAGAAGGCACCCAGCGCTGCCCCCGGAAACGCCCCCGGCACCGCCCTCTGCGACGCCCGCACCCGCGCCGGAACAGTGCCCGGGAGGCCGGCCACCGCCCAGCCGGGGCTCCGGCCCGCCGCACCGCCGCCGGTCGGGACCTGGCTGACGCGCATCCGTCCGCGCCCGCCCGCCCCGATACCGGCCGCCGCGCTCTGGTCGGCCCTGGCCACCGCCGTCCTCAGTGCGCTCCTGCTCGGCGACGGTCTCGGCCTCAACCTCCTGATCGTCGCCGTACCGGCCACCCTCACCGCCTACTTCGCCGCCATCGCGGCCGGCCGGCGCCCCCGCCCCTGGACCGTGGTCTGGGGCCTGGGCGGCCTCGCGCTGCTGGTGGTACCCGCCCTGCGCGACGCGGGCTGGCCAACCTTCCTCGCCGTCGTCTCCGCCGTGGGCCTCGCGTCGCTCGCCCTGCACGGCAGCCGCAACTGGCGCGGCATCCTCTTCAGCCCCATCGGTCTCGTCGACTCGATCGGTCCCGGCCTCGTCTGGGCCTGGCGCGGACTGCGTCAGCGGACCGGCGGCGCCCAGGGCCGGGTGGGCCCGGTGCTGCGTACGATCGGGGTGGCCGTGGGCCTGCTGATCGTGTTCGGCGCCCTGTTCGCGGGCGCCGACGCCGCCTTCGCCGACCTGCTCGGCTCGCTGACGCCGGACGTGTCGGTCACCGACGGGCCCTGGCGTTCCCTCCTGTTCGCCCTGGGACTGGTCGGCGCGCTCGCCGCCGCCCGTACGGCCGCCGCCCCGCTGCGATGGGACCGCCTGAAGGCACGCCCGGGCCGGCCCCGGGCCCGCCTCGAATGGGCGCTTCCGCTCATCGTGCTCAACCTGCTCTTCGCCGTCTTCAACGCCGTCCAGCTCGCCGTGCTCTTCGGCGGGTACAAGAAGGTGCTGAGCCAGACCGGGTTCACCTACGCCGAGTACGCACGCCAGGGCTTCTGGCAACTCCTGTGGGCCACCCTGCTCACCCTCGCCGTCATCGCCCTGGCCCTCCGCTGGGCTCCCCGTGACGGCGCCCGCGACCGCACTCTGGTCCGCTCCGTCCTCGGCACCCTCTGCCTGCTCACCCTGGTCGTGGTGGCGTCCGCGCTGCGCCGCATGGATCTGTACGTCGACGCGTACGGGCTCACCCGGCTCAGGGTCTCGGTGGCCGCCATGGAACTGTGGCTCGGCCTGGTGATCGTACTGATCATGGCAGCCGGTGTTCTCGGCGCGCGCCGACTGCACCTGCCGCGCGCCGTCGCGGTGAGCGCGGCGGCGGGCGTCCTCACCTTCGGGCTCGTGTCGCCGGACGGGCTCGTCGCCGAGCGGAACGTACAGCGCTACGAGAGGACCGGGAAGATCGACATCGGCTATCTGGACGGCCTGTCGGCCGACGCCGTCCCCGCCCTCGACCGGCTGCCCGAGCCCCTGCGCTCCTGCGCCCTCGTGAACATCGCGCGGAACCTGGACGCCGACGAGACGCCCTGGTACGCGGTGAGCCGGGGCGAGACCCGTGCCCAGGACATCCTCGACAAGCGCGGTGTCCCGGTCACGGGCTACTCCTGCACACCGCAGCGCAACGGCTACGACGACGAATTCGACGAGCACGACTACTAGGCGGCCGGCGGCCGGCGCACGTCACCCCGGGCCGGGACTACCCCCCGGACTACACCCCCGGCCCGACCGGTCCGGCCGCCGCCGATGTGCCGTTGAGCGCCTCCAGGTCGCTCTTTCGGACCCGTATCACCATCAACGCGGTGAGCAGCGCCACGCCGACCATGCCCACCGCGGCCGTGAACGCCGTCGAGATCCCTGCCGTCAGCACGTCATGCCCCCACGGCGGGGGGAGTTCGTGGGTGGCCGCGAACTGCTCCCGCTGCTGAGGAGTGGCGTCCGCCATGAAGGCCGGGACCTGCTTCTCGGCCTCCTCCCGGCTCGCCGTGCCGAAAACCGTCACCAGGATGGACAGGCCCAGGGAACCACCCACCTGCTGTGAGGCGTTGAGCAGACCGGAGGCCGCGCCCGCCTCGTACTGCGCGACGCCGGAGACGGCCGTCAGCGTCAGGGTCACGAAGTTCAGCCCCATGCCGAAGCCGAACAGCAGCATCGGACCGAGGACCCCGCCCACGTACGAACTGTCCGGTGAGATGAGCGTCTGCCAGAAGAGCCCCACGCCCGTGATCGCCGCGCCCGTCACCATGAACGGCTTCGGACCGAGCACCGGAAGGAGGCGCTGCGAGAGCCCCGCTCCCGTGATGATCGCCACTGTCACGGGCAGGAAGGCGAGCCCGGACTCGATCGGGCTGTAAGCGAGCACGTTTTGCACGAACAACACGATGAAGAAGAACATGCCGAACATGGCGGCGGACAGGCTCAGCATGATGACGTACGTACCGGATCGGTTCCGGTCGGCGAACATCCTGAGCGGCGTGATGGGCTCGCGCGCCCGCGATTCGATGACCCCGAAGGCGGCCAGCAGCACGACGGCCGCGGCGAAGGAGCCGATGGTGAGCGTGTCGCGCCAGCCCTCCTCGGACGCGCGGATGAATCCGTACACGAGGGAGGCCATGCCGACCGTCGAGGTAAGCGCGCCCGCGGCGTCGAAGCGGCCGGGACGGCGTTCCGACTCGGTGATGTAGAGCGGCGTGAGGACGGCGATCAGCACGCCGATCGGTACGTTGACGAAGAGGACCCAGCGCCAGTCGAGCCACTCGGTGAGCATCCCGCCGGCCAGCAGCCCGATCGCGCCGCCGCCCGCCGAGACGGCGGCGAAGACCCCGAACGCCCGGTTCCGCTCCGGTCCTTCCGGGAACGTGGTGGTGATGAGGGCGAGCGAGGTGGGCGAGGCTATCGCCCCGCCCACCCCCTGGAGCGCGCGTGCCGCGAGCAACTGCCACGGCTCCTGGGCGAAACCGCCCAGCAGGGAGGCGAAGGTGAAGATGAGGATTCCGGTCATGAAGACCCGGCGGCGCCCCAGGATGTCCCCCGCCCTGCCGCCGAGCAGCAGCAGTCCGCCGAACGTGAGGGTGTACGCGCTGAGCACCCACGAGAGGTCGGTGGTCGAGAAGGAGAGCGCGTCCTGGATGTGGGGAAGCGCGATGTTCACGATCGTCGCGTCCAGCACGACCATCAACTGACAGGCGGCGATGACGGTGAGGGCGATTCCGGGGCGCCCCTCCCGGCGGGCGGCGCCCGGCTTGCTCCGTGTCTCCAATGGAGAGGTTGTCACTATGGATCCCCCATGAGCGAGTTAGTGAACGCAGCCGTTCACTGTCTCGCCAACGGTAGTGAATCCCCGTCAGTGAACGCAATCGTTCACTGTCCGCTGCCGTCGCCAACCGAGCCGCCTCGATGGAGAGTTGTTGATGGTTACTACGCGCTCGTCGGCCGCCGCCCGGCCGCGGCCGGTGTCCTTGCGGCGCCGGGGTGCCGTACTGGAGCGGGCGATCCTGGATGCCGCCCTGGAGCAGTTGAGTACGGTCGGCTGGAACGGGCTGACCATGGAAGGTGTCGCGGCCCGGGCCCAGACGGGCAAGGCCGCCGTCTACCGCCGCTGGCCCTCGAAGGAGGACCTGGTCGCTGAAGCGCTGCAGACCGGACTCCCGACGTTCGACGAGGCCGCCGACCATGGCAGCGTCCGGGAGGACCTCTACCGGCTCGGCCTCCGGATGCGCGACGCGATGTACTCCAAGCCCGGTCTCGCGCTCCGCTCGGTGATTCACGAATGCGATGCTGTGACAGCCGAACGGTTCCATGGGCTGATCCTCAAGGGAGTGATCGAGCCCTCCACCCGCCTCATGAGGGAGGTCGTACGCCGTGGAATCCAGCGTGGTGACGTCCGGCCCGACGCGACCGACGCCATGGTTGTCGACGTGGGGCCGGCCATGATGATGTACCGATCAAAGATGTGCGGGAGTGAATGGACCGACGCGGACATGGCGGAGATGGTCGACCGGGTCATGATTCCGCTCCTGCGGCCGCCGACCGGCTGAAGGGGTCGGCCGGAAGTCGCCCGCGGGGCGGCGGGGCTCCCCGTCGGACGGCTGCCCGGCATGCGGCCGTGTGCGCCGCCCGGCATGAGGATCCCAATCCGGGTATCGCGGGCGGGGTCGGGCGGCGTAACCTGTCTGGCGCCATGCCGTACGAACCACCCACCCACACCGTCGAGCGCTCGATCAGAGCGACCACCGGCGCCAAGATCATCGCCGGAGTCGACGAGGTCGGACGCGGGGCGTGGGCCGGTCCCGTCACGGTCTGTGCCGCTGTCACCGGACTGCGCCGACCACCCGTCGGACTGACCGATTCCAAACTCCTCAGCCCCAAGCGCCGCGCCGAGCTGGCCGAGGAGCTGGAGAAGTGGGTCACCTCGCACGCTCTCGGGCACGCCTCTCCGGAGGAGATCGACGAGCTCGGGATGACCGCGGCACTGCGGCTGGCCGCCGGCCGCGCCCTGGACGCCCTTCCCGTCCGCCCCGACGCGGTGATCCTGGACGGCAAGCACGACTACCTGGGCCGGCCGTGGCGGGTCCGTACGGTGATCAAGGGCGACCAGTCCTGTATCGCGGTCGCGGCGGCCTCGGTGCTTGCCAAGGTGCGGCGGGACGCGATGATGGCCGAGCTGGCGGCGGAGTCCGCCCAGTACGCAGTCTTCGGCTTCGGCGACAACGCCGGTTACCCGTCCCCGGTGCACAAAGCGGCCCTCCGGGAATGGGGCCCCACGCCGTACCACCGGCTGAGCTGGTCGTACCTCGACGCGCTGCCCCAGTGGCGGCACCTCAAGAAGATCCGCATCTCCGCGGAGGCGGCCGAACTGGAAAGCGGGGGCCAACTCGGCTTCGACTTCTGAACGCCCGGCAGCTCCCCGCCCAACAGCAGGCCGCATGTAAGCGTCGCGTGTATGCGTCATCCGTACGCGTCGCATGTATGCGCCACCCGCCGGTGCCACTCGCACCGGCGTTTGATAGACATCCAGTTATGCCTCTCATCCCCGAGGAGCCTCAGATTCACGAGAGTGCCCAGGGTCCCCGCGCCACTCCGGCCGCCGGCCGCCCCGCGTCGACCCCCCGACCCGTACCCGGTCCGCGTTCCGCGGCCTCGCCGCGTCCCGGCCGTCCTGGCCCCGGCCCGGCCCGGCCCACGCCTCCGGTGTCGCCGCGCCAGCACACAAGTGCGACGCAGCCCCCGACGCCCCGGCCGGAGAATCGTTCCGTGCCGCGGTCCTCGTCGCCGACCCAACCGCAGGTCCAGATGATCCCCGCTCCCACGGACGGCGCGCTCGACGCCGCCGAAGAGGCGGTCGACCTGCTGCTCGAGACCGGCCGTACACCGGGCGACATCCTCGTCCTGACCACCGGGGAGCAGCACCCGTGGGCAACCCACGAGCTGTCCTTCGGCGACGCGTCCTACTGGGCGCAGCACGACGCCCGTGACGACGTGTTCTTCGCGGACGCGGCCGCCGTGGAGCGCGCGTCGGCCCGCCCGGTGGTGGTCGTCGCGGTCAACGGCGGCGGCGACGACGCGGCTGCCCGCGCCCTGCCGGCGGCGCTGGCCCGGGCGAGCGCGCTGCTGATCGTGTGCGGCGACCCGCAGCGGATCAACTCCGTGCTCGGCGCCGGAGTCTGAGCCGTACGGCCTCGCCAGGAGCCCACGCCTGGCACTGCGTCGCCCCATTCCGGGGCGCCGGTGCCAGGGCCGCCGGCCCATGCGGCGGTTCGGCATGGCCGGTCGCTGTGGGTGGTGTGGTGATGGTGGCGGGGCGTTGGGTGCCGGGCGGGTCCCCGGGCCGGTCGGCTGCCGACCGCCCGCGCGGCGGCTGCGTGACCGGCCACATGGCCGGTTGCCATGATCGGGCGCCTTGCCCGTCACCGTGTGCCGTGACCGTGCACTGTGGCCGTACGCCATGACGGCGCACCGCGGCCGTACGCCATGGCCGTGCGCGTGGCGTGACAGGCGACCGTCCGCTGCGGCCGTGTGCCGTGGCCGTGCGGGTGGCGTCCACGTGACCGTACGCCGTGTGCCGTGTGCCGTGTGCCGTGGCCGCGACGGGACCCCAGGCCCTGACCGGGCATCGTCCGGGCCACCGTGACCGGCCTTTGCGGGCCGGTCGCAGCAGGGGGCGGCTCGTCAGCGGTTCGTCGTACCGGTCTGTTCCGTGCCGGCGCGTCAGCGGGCCGCTGTACGGCGCAACGGCTCCGCCGCGCCGCTCGCGGTGCGCGGGGCCGGCAGTGTCTCGTCGGCCGAGGCGTCCGCCAGGTCGCCGGGCGTCGAGGCCGAGTGCGGGCGTCGGCCACCCCGGCCCTCGCCCAGCACCTGCCAGCCGCCGCGGGTCAGCGTGATGTACGCGCCGCAGCGCAGCCCGTGCAGGGTGCAGGCGTCCCGCAGCCCCCACATCCACGCACCGTCCTCCTCCGTCCACCGCTCGTCGCCGTCACGGCAGTACAGCAGGACGGCGGTACGCACCGGAGTGCGGCGCCGCAGGTCGTGCGGTATGACCCTGCGGAGGTGCGCGAGCAGGGAGTTGCGGAACTCCCAGCCGTCCGCGGGCACGGGGCGGCGTGCGAACGAGGCACTGGCGGTCAGCCGTTCCTCGTGGTCGAGGACGGCGACGACAGCGGTGGCGGGCGTCGGTCGGTGGCGGGCGTGCAGGCCGCTGACGATCTCGCGCGGGTTGCGGAGCAGCGGGATTCCGGCTGCCGCCCACTCGGCGGGTTCGAGCATTCGGGCGAGGCGGCTGGCGGAGTCGGCGGGCGTGCTGATCGAGGTGGCTGCGGACGAAGCGAATCCGAAGGTCACGGTCCTCCCTTCGCATACGCGCCCACAGAGCGGGCAGGGTCGAGTGAGGGACGCACCGGCACAGCCCTTCCGGACCGCGAACGGACCGTGCGGGGAGCGGATTCCAATTCTTGCTGGCGGAACGGGCAAGCGGCAACGAGCAATTGGGGCTGCTGCCTGGAATGGGCTGGTATGGCACTCATATCCTGCCCAGCCAATTCCCCGATGACGCGTCCCGTCATCCCTGAACGGCGAGGACCAGCGGAAACACCCCCTCCGCTCCTGCCCGGCGCAGCAGCCGCGCCGCCACCGCGAGCGTCCAGCCACTGTCCGAAAGGTCGTCCACCAGTAGCACGGGCCCACCGGCCGACGTCAACTCCTCGGCCAGCGCGGGCGGAACGGTCAGGGCCCGGTGCAGGCCAAGCACCCGCTGCGCGCTGTTGGTCCGCGAGATCCGGGCGTCCGCCGCCTCCGGTACGTACTCGACGGAGCCGAGCAGCGGCATCCTGCCCACCTCGGCGATCCGCCGGCCCAGCGAGCCCACCAGCCGAGGCCTGCTGTGCGAGGCGACGGTGACGACCCCCACCGGCCGCGGCGGCGCGTCCGGCGCCCCGGACGCCCAACCACCCGGCCCCTTGGCCCAGTCGGCCAGCACACGCACCACGGCGTCCACCACGTCGTCCGGTACGGAACCGTCCGCGGCATGTGGCGCCAGCATCGGGCGCAGCCGGTTGCCCCAGCCGATGTCGGAGAGCCGCCCGAGCGCCCGCCCCGAGAACGACTGCTCACCAGCGGGGATACGCCCCTTGAGGTCGACCCCGGCCGCCGGCAGCCCGGTCGGCCACATCTTGCGCGGCTCGACCTCCACACCGGGCCGGCCCAGCTCCCCGCGCGCCGCGTCCAGCGCGGCCGCCGACACCTTGGCGTCGAACCGGGGACCCGAGCAGTTGTCGCAGCGCCCGCACGGAGCCGCCTCCTCGTCGTCCAGCTGCCGCCGCAGGAACTCCATCCGGCAGCCCGTCGCCGACGCGTACTCACGCATTGCCTGCTGCTCCGCCTCCCGCTGCCGCGCGACCCACGCGTACCGCTCGGAGTCGTACGACCAAGGCTGTCCCGTGGCGGTCCAGCCGCCCTTCACCCGGCGCACGGCACCGTCGACATCGAGGACCTTGAGCATCGTCTCCAGGCGGGTGCGGCGCAGCTCGACCAGGGGCTCCAGGGCCGGCAGCGACAGCGGCCGGTCGGCGTGCGCGAGCACATCGATGGTGCGGCGCACCTGCTCCTCGGGCGGGAAGGCGACCGAGGCGAAGTACTGCCAGATCGCCTCGTCCTCCTTGCCCGGCAGCAACAGCACCTCCGCATGCTCCACGCCACGGCCGGCGCGTCCCACCTGCTGGTAGTACGCGATGGGGGAGGAGGGCGAGCCGAGGTGCACGACGAAGCCCAGGTCCGGCTTGTCGAACCCCATGCCCAGCGCTGACGTGGCCACCAGCGCCTTGACCCGGTTGGCCAGCAGGTCCTCCTCGGCCTGCTGACGGTCCGCGTTCTCCGTGCGGCCCGTGTACGAGGCCACGATGTGGCCGCACTGGCGCAGATGGGCGGTCACCTCCTCCGCCGCCGCGACCGTGAGCGTGTAGATGATCCCCGAGCCGGGCAGCTCCCCGAGGTGGTCGGCCAGCCAGGCGAGGCGGTGTGCCGCGTCCGGCAGCTGGAGCACGCTCAGGCTCAGACTCTCCCGGTCCAGCGGGCCGCGCAGGACGAGCGCGTCCGTGCCCGCGCCGGTGCCCAGCTGCTCGGCGACGTCCGCCGTCACCCGCGCATTCGCCGTCGCCGTCGTGGCCAGCACCGGAACCCCCGGGGCAAGATCCCCGAGCATGGCCCGCAGCCGCCGGTAGTCGGGCCGGAAGTCGTGACCCCAGTCCGAGATGCAGTGCGCCTCGTCGACCACCAGCAGACCGGTGGCGGCGGCGAGCCGCGGCAGAACCTGATCACGGAAGTCCGGGTTGTTGAGCCGCTCGGGGCTACAGAACTGGGAAGGCATTCAAATTCCAGGCGGAACTGGCACCCTGACCTGGGCAAACGTTCCGGTTGGGGGTGGTCGTGGCCGAGCGCTCACCCCTGGCTATCCTCGATCGGTGCGTGGCAGGCGCCACCCTCCATGAGATATCTGTTGCGCTGAGTGGATTCGCCGATTGTGAGTCCCATCGGGTTGCATGGGGGCATGGACAACCTGGAGCTCCGCGCTGAAGCCGATGCCATCCTCGCTGAGCTGGTCGGCGACCCGGGGGGTTCGGCGCGGCTGCGGGAGGACCAGTGGCAGGCGGTGGCTGCCCTGGTGGAGGAGCGTCGGCGGGCCCTGGTGGTGCAGCGCACTGGGTGGGGTAAGTCGGCGGTGTACTTCGTCGCCACTGCTTTGCTGCGCCGGCGTGGCTCCGGGCCGACGGTGATCGTCTCGCCGCTGCTGGCGCTGATGCGTAACCAGGCGGAGGCGGCGGAGCGGGCCGGTATCCGGGCGCGGACGATCAACTCGGCGAATCCGGAGGAGTGGGTCTCGATCTACGAGGAGATCGAGAGTGGTGCGACCGACGTTCTCCTCGTGAGTCCGGAGCGTCTCAATTCTGTAGATTTCCGGGAGCAGGTGCTGCCCAAGCTGGCGGCTACGACCGGTCTGCTGGTGGTCGACGAGGCGCACTGCATCTCGGACTGGGGTCACGACTTCCGGCCCGACTACCGGCGGCTGCGGGCCATGCTCGGGGATCTTGCCCCGGGGGTTCCGGTGCTGGCCACGACGGCGACGGCGAATGCGCGGGTGACGGCGGACGTCGCCGAGCAGCTGGGCACCGGCGCGGGCGAGGCCCTGGTGCTGCGGGGCTCGCTGGAGCGGGACAGTCTGCGGCTTGGCGTGGTGCGGCTGCCTGACGCGGCGCACCGGCTGGCGTGGCTGGCCGAGCATCTGGACGAATTGCCGGGCTCCGGGATCGTCTACACCCTGACCGTGGCAGCGGCAGAGGAAGCCACAGCCTTCCTGCGGCAGCGCGGGTTCAAGGTGGACTCGTACACGGGGCGGACGGAGAACGCCGACAGGCTCCAGGCCGAGGCCGACCTGCAGCAGAACCGGGTCAAGGCGCTGGTGGCCACGTCCGCGCTGGGCATGGGGTTCGACAAGCCCGACCTCGGTTTCGTGATTCACCTCGGGTCGCCGTCCTCCCCCATCGCGTACTACCAGCAGGTCGGCCGCGCGGGGCGTGGGGTGGAGCACGCGGAGGTGCTGATGCTGCCGGGCCAGGAGGACGAGGCGATCTGGCGCTACTTCGCCGACACTGCCTTCCCGCCCGAGGCCCAGGTCCGCCAGACCCTTACGGCCCTCGCCGACGCGGGGCGTCCGCTGTCCGTGCCGGCCCTGGAGGCGGCGGTGGATCTGCGGCGCACTCGGCTGGAGACGATGCTCAAGGTCCTTGACGTGGACGGTGCGGTCAAGCGGGTCAAGGGCGGCTGGGAGAGCACCGGGCAGCCCTGGGTGTACGACACCGAGCGGTATGCCTGGGTGGCGCGGCAGCGGGCGGCGGAGCAGCAGGCCATGCGTGACTACGTCAGCGCCTCCCAGTGCCGGATGGAGTTCTTGCGCCAGCAGCTGGACGACGAAGGCGCGGTTGCGTGCGGCCGGTGCGATAACTGTGCTGGCGCCTGGATCGGCTCTTCTGTCTCAACCGAGGCGCTGACGGGGGCCGAGAAGGAACTGGATCGCCCGGGAGTGGAGGTCGAGCCGCGCCGGATGTGGCCGACCGGCATGCCCGCCCTTGGCATCGACCTCAAGGGCCGCATCCCCGTCGGCGAGCAGTGCTCCACCGGACGCGCCCTGGGCCGGCTCTCGGACATCGGATGGGGCAACCGCCTGCGCCCCCTTCTGGCCGAGAACGCCCCCGACGGTCCGGTCCCCGACGACGTTTTGAAGGCCGCAGTGGCGGTCCTCGCTGACTGGGCGCGCTCGCCGGGTGGCTGGGCACCGAACGTCCCGGACGCCTCCGCCCGGCCGGTGGGGATCGTTGCTGTGCCGTCCCTGTCCCGCCCGCAACTGGTCGGCTCCCTAGCCCAGGGAATCGCGGCCATCGGGCGCCTGCCCTACCTCGGCACTCTGACCTACGCCGGGTCGAGCGGCGCGCATGCAGCACGCCGCAGCAACTCTGCCCAACGTCTCAGGGCGCTGTCCGGCACCTTCACCGTCTCCAAGGAGCTGGCCGTCTCGCTGGCCGGCTCCTCCGGCCCCGTCCTGCTCGTCGACGACTACACCGATTCCGGCTGGACCCTCGCAGTCGCCGCCCGCCTACTCCGCCAGGCAGGTAGTGCACAGGTCCTTCCGATGGTCCTCGCTGCGGCGGGCTGAGCTTCCCCACGCTGTGAGGGCGACGTCGGCATTGGCGTGGTCAAACGCCGCGACGGCCGCCCATCTCGCGCTCGAACCGGAGCTTGAGTCGTGCGGCCGACTGGATCGTCGAGCACCCCGGACGGAGCGGAGGTTCGCGGGCACATGGCGCAGCACATGCTGGGCGAGGCCGCGGCCGGAGGCTCCTCAGTGGCGTAGCGTTCGCCGCGGTTGGTGCTCGATGCCTTCCCTGATTGCCTATTCTGCGCCCGTGTAGGGGCGGCAGGAGCCGGACAATGTCGTGATCGACAGAATGTCTGTGAACTCAGTCAATGATTGACTCCTGTTGTAGGGTGGCTGAGATACGGTGACATCCGGTGCCGGTCCGTCCGAAAATCGCCCCCGCTCGGAGAAGCGCATGCCAGACTCCATCGACGCGCCCGTCACTCTCGCGGGAATCGCGCGCATCGCGGGTGTGGGTCGAGCGGCGGTGAGTAACTGGCGGCGCCGCCACGACTCGTTCCCAACACCGGTCGGCGGAACGGACACCAGCCCGCAGTTCTCTCTGGCCGACGTCGAACGATGGCTTTACGCCCATGGAAAGATTGAGCGGATCGGGCTGCGTGAGCGGCTGTGGCCGCACTATGAGGCGCTGGGTGAACGTGCGGTCATGGGTGCGGCACTCGCGGAAGCCGGGCGCCGCCTTCTCGCCGCGGAGGGCGCGGACCAGGCCGTGCCCGAGCAGTCCTTCCTTCCGGAAGAGGCCGTCCGTGTGGTGGACGAGACGGTCGATGCCGCACGCCACGAAGGAGGCCGTGCGACCTTCGACTTCCTGCTTTCACGTTGGCTCGACGCCCATGTGCGGCAGGTCAGCACCACTCCGGCCCCACTCGCTCGGCTGATGGCGGACATCGCTCTGACTGTCAGGGCCGGAGGACCAGGGGGCACGGATGCGCGGATTACCGTCCTCGACCCCGCATGTGGCGTTGGTGGGCTGCTCCTGGCCGCCGGTGAGAGCATGGGGGAGCGTGGGGCCGAGGCCAACTCCACGGCGCCAGCGCTCCTCGGGACCGACCTCGACCCGGTGCTTGCCGCGCTGGCAGCCGCCCGGCTGGGCTTTGCCCGCGCAGACGTGGGAGGGGTGGGCACGGAGATCAGGGCGGGAGATTCGCTCCGCGCAGACCCGCACGGTGTCGTGCGGGCCGACGTCGTCCTGTGCAACCCCCCATTCAACGCGCGCGACTGGGGTCATGAGGAACTGGCCACCGACCCCCGCTGGGTCTACGGCCTGCCACCGAGGACAGAGCCCGAACTCGCTTGGGTTGAGCATGCGCTGGCCCGCCTGGCGCCCGGCGGTGTCGCCGTACTCCTGTTGCCGCCGGCGGTGGCCTCCCGGCGTGCGGGTAGGCGCATCCGCGGGGCGTTGCTGCGCACACGCGCGCTGCGGGGAGTCGTCGCGCTGCCAGCCGGAGCCGCGCAACCGCATAGCGTCTCACTCCAGTTGTGGATTCTCCGGGCGCCCGCCTCCGACGGCGGGACGGCTCCGGGTGAGCGGCTGTTCCTGCTCGACGCGGCGACCTCGCAGGGCACGGTCCGGGGAGCTCAGGGTATCGACTGGCCACGGCTGAGCGGTCAGGTCCTTGACGCGGTACAGGCCCACTCCTGGTCCGAGGGTCAGCAGGCGGGAGCGGGGGAGCGGCTGCCCGAGGGGTGCGTCACCGTCCCCGTGATGGACCTGCTCGACGAGCAGACGGATCTCACGCCCGCGCGCTACGTGCCGGAGACGGCCATGGAGGCCCAGGTAAAGCTCCATGAATCCTGGGGGCGCCTGGATGGTTTGCTCGACGAGGTGCGCGGTCATTCCCGTACCCTCGCCGCGATCGACCTGACGGGGGGCGGCGATGCCGCATCCACGGTTATGGTCTCGGACCTGGACCGCGCCCACGCGCTCAAGCTGCGGCAGGGGCAGACGCTTCCAGGCGAGCTCCTGCACGGCGATGCACTTCCGCACGGTGCAGTGCCAGTCCTGAGCGTTCCCGACCTGGTGCAGGGAGGGGGGCCGGGCGGTTGGCTTGCCAGGGCCGTGGTGGAGAAGGGTGCCAGAACCGGCGCGCTCACCGTGGCCGAGCCCGGGGACGTTGTCGTGGTGGGCGTCGAACGGGCCTATCGCGTATGGGTCCAGGTGGACACGCCCCTGGTGCTCGGGCCGCAGCTATACGCGCTGCACCCGGACCCCGAACTGCTCGACGCCTGGTTTCTCGCGGGCTGCCTGCGAGCTCCGGCCAACGCGCGGCAGGCCGGCTCCCACACCTCCAGTTCGGCCCGCATCGACGTACGTAAATTGCAGGTACTCCAGCTTTCTCTCACCGAACAGCGGCCTTACGCGGCGGCCTTCAGGGGACTGCTTGCACTGGAGGAGTCACTTCGCTCCCTTGCGGCGGTGGGCGAGGGCCTTGTCCGGGGCCTCGGGGACGGGCTCGCGGCGGGAAGGCTGCACTGATCGCCCGGTGAGCCTGCCGGTCCCGCATCATCTAAGCGAGTGCGGAGGGGCACCCGCGCCAGATCGTCCGCCTACATCTCGTAGCCCAGCTCGTCGAGCTCGATACCGACGTCGTGACATCGCTCTGCCAGCACCTGGGCGCGAGGGCCGGTGACGCGGGGCAGCTCTTCAAGCACCAGGGCCAGCGCCGATGCCGCAGGGAGCAGGTCGCCGAACGGGATACGGCACTCCGCCGCGCCGAGCGTGCCTTCCAGGTAGTCGGCCAAATCGTTCGGGCTCACGCTGCCCTCCGCCCGCACGGCCAGATCCTCGTAGAGCGCGATCGCCTCCTTGCAGCGCCCGGCAATGCGCATGCCGTTCGCGGCCACGCGGAGGGCCGCCCGGACCCCTGGGTCGAAGGCGCCCCAGTCCCGGCGGGCGGCCGGCAGCAGCTCCGCCAGTCTGTCGACCGCGCTCGCGGGCTCACCGACATCGATCTCGGTCTCGGCCTCGGCGGTGAGCTCCTGAAACACCCTGCGGCTGAGGAACCCGGAAGCGCGGTGCCTCCTGTTTGGCCTGGTCGCGATCGCCGGTGCCGCAGGCGCGGCGGGCAGGTCGTACTCAGCCGGCAGGCGCAACGGACGCGTAGGGTCCGGCTCCAACCGAGGGGAAGGGGCGGCGTCCCCCGGGCGCGGCGCGTACTTCCGCAGCACCTCCGCGACCGCGCGGGCGTCAACCGGCCGGTCCTCCGGCTCCTTCGCCAGCAACTTCAGCACCAGAGCCTCCAGCTCCGCCGGGATGTGCCCGACGTGGCAGGTCGGCGGGATCGGAGCGTCCTTCACGTGCTGGTGCTTCAAGCCGTCCCCGGAGAACGGCGGGTGGCCGGTCAGCAGGTGGTAAAGGATGCAACCCAGCGCGTATAGGTCGGTCTTCGGGGTGATCTGGCGTTCCAGGATCTGTTCCGGGGCCTCGTACCCCCTACTGCCCACAGTGGAACCGTGCTGGGTGTAGTCCGTGACGCCGGGCCAGAGTGGCTTGGCGATGCCGAAGTCGATGAGGACGACCACACCGCTCTCGTCGATGATCAAGTTGTACGGCTTGAGATCACGGTGCACGACCGGAACGTCATGGGCGCAGGCCAGCGCCTCGGCGATCTGGACTCCGATGGCTGCGGCGACGCCGACGGTGGGGGTGTACTGGTCCAGGAAGCGGTGCAGGGGCTTGCCGTCGACGAAGCGCATGACGAGGTAGGGCTCGGTGCCGTGGGATCCCTGGTCGTACAGCTCGGGAATGCTCCTGTTGCGCATGCGTCCGAGAAGTGCGCCCTCGCGCCGGAACCGGCCACGCATGCGCCCCAGCTCGTCGTGCGCCTCGTCTTCGTCCAGTGAGTCCAGAAGATCGCTGTTCGTGCGCAGGCACTTGACGGCCACTAGCCTCTCGTCCCGCAGGTCCTCCGCCTGCCAGACCACGGCCATGCCGCCGCTGCCCAGGTGCTTGCGCAGCTTGTACCGGCCGCCCAGCACGTCGTCCTTCTTCATGCCGCCCCTTGCCTCCGAAGCGTCCCTCGTCCGTCACGAAGAGAGGCGCGACGGTGATGGGGTTTCCGGTTCCGCCGGACCGTTGCGTGGCGGATGCGCCCAGTGTAAAGCGATCGAGAACGATTTCGTGCATGGACTGAGTTCACAGCTGTCGTGTGTCATGCTGGAGTCGCCCGACACCCGGCAAGCCGCTCTCGATGGTGTCGCGTCGGGCCGCCCTGCCGTACCGCTTGGAGGAGCACATGAGTAACTGGCCGCGCCCCGCCGGAACCAGTGGTGACACCAGGCTGGTACGTATGAACCTCGGCGCTGCGCGGCTCGACCCACGAGACTGCCCGACGAAGCGCAGCAGCGACGCCCGCCCGATGTTGATCGCAGATCCGGAACCGCCCGAACTCGTCGCAAAATTTCAGGACTTCACTCTCAAGGTCTTTATGGATGCGCTCGACCTGATTGAACACGAGCGTAACGATCCGGAGTGGGTAATCGGAGAACTCTGGCGTACGAAGGGAACGTTCGGGCTCTACCGTCGTCGCGCGTCGCACCCTCTGCTCCTGTCCTGGTCGGTCGAGGCGGTCCGGCGTTATCTGGAGGCCAGGGCGGCGGACCAACACGCCCGCCAGGCAGCCGGCCTCACGCTCACCGTCCCGGTCCGTGACACCTGGGTGGTTGGCAAGGACCCTGGGCCGGTCGACGCCCGGGGCGCGGACACCTATGAGATGGCCGCCTGGGGACGCCGCTACGCGGCCGTCGACGGCTCCACCAGGGATCTGTGGCTGCTCACCTTTGGCGCTGCCAAGGACGATCGCCCTGAGGGGGAGAAAGCTGTAGCCGCGTACGTCGCGGCCCGGGGGCGTCCCGCGGGCGGGGGCTGGCGGAAGCGACACACTCCGGTCCCCTTCGACAAGCTTCCGCCGTTCCGCACCAACCTGCCCACACAGGTCAGGGTCATCGAATTCGGCTGTGGAGATGGAAAGCGCAAGGAGCTACTCGACTGGAACAGGCAGCAGGCACGGCAGCACTTTACGGCGGAGGGGTGGCCCGCGCTCCTCCAAGCCATCGACGGCACCGGGGCTCGCCCCGGATCCGGCTGCGTCGACTGCAAGGCGATGACCGGCTGCGAGACACTCCCGCGCACTCCGGAACTGCTGCGGATCACACTACCGAAACCCCAGCGGCCACGACGCAGCGCCTCGGTCACTGATCTGCGCGCCTACCGGGACTGTCCGGCGAAATACCACATGACCCGGCAGCTCAAACTGCGCTCCTCGAAACCCGAGAGCCCGGAGGTACGACGCGGCCGCGTGGTTGACGACATCCTGAACCAACGGCACGGCAGCAAGCCCTACCGGAGCTGTGAGGCGCTCTCCGGTCCGGCGGACCCGGCATCCTGGGGCGCGGGCGGCCTGCACCTGAGCGGTCAGGAAGCACTCGACGGCGCCGCCATGCTCGAACAGCACGCCTTCTACTGCCCGCTAGATGGCCTTGCCGCGTACGAAGAGGTGCGTGTGCAGTACCAGGCGGTCTGTTATGACCCCGAACTCGATCTCGTTCTGATAGCCACCCCCGATCTGCTTCACACCCGTCGCGGGGGCTGGATCTGGCGGGAGACCAAGACCGCGAGCGGGTACCTCTATGAAGGGGAGCCGCTGTTGAAGCGCTATCCCCAGCTGGCGCTCGGCGTGTTGATGCTGGCCGCCGGGGTCCTGGGCGGTGACGTGGCGCGCTCCAGGGTGGAGCTCGAACTGCTGCACACCGACGACGTGACCTTTGAAGAGCTGGATCCCTCGCGCCCGGGGACCGTCGACGAAGCGAGAGAAGTGGTCGCGCAACTCGCCCAGCCCTGGGCCCAGGATCAGGACTACCCGACCACTCCAGGCCGGCACTGCGGCAGCTGCGAAGCCCTCGAATGGTGTCACCCGGGAATCGAACATCTCGCCACGACGGAGCAGGAGCCTCGATGACCACGGCCTCTGATACCCACACAGCCCAGCGCGGCGACTGGCTCGACTTCCCCGACGTACGGCTCGTCCGTACTCTGGCCGGCGCGGTAATCCAGCTCGCCGACCTCGGATCGCTCTCCTCCTTCAGGCTGCCCTACCCGGCCGAAGCCCAGCGCGCCCTCGACCGGACCGTCCTCGCCTGCCTCCTCAGAGGTGTCGAGGAGATCCCCCGCAGCCTCCCGGAACTGCTTTTCTGGTGCCACAGCCGTCCCCTGGAGGACTGGCCCCTCGACCTGCCGCCGGATGCCTTCGGGCCGGATGACTACCTGGTGGACCCCGAGGCGCTAGTTCCCACCCAGTTGTGCCACGAGTGGTGGATCAGAGGCAAGGACGCCGGTGCCGCCCAATTCGACCGAGAGGTCATCCACACGGCGATGCGCCTGTGCCGCAAGGCGTCGTCGCCCGAGTCCTACGTAGCCTTCCGGAAGCTCCTGGTGGAACGCCCGGTGCTCACTGGAGTGGAACGGTTCGAGACCGAGACCGACCTGTTCCTTGCCCCCGTGCAAGAACTCCTGGACCAGTGCTACGCGGCGGTTCCGGCCTCCTACGAAGACGAGGGAACCTACGTCACCTGCGGTCGCTGCCTGACCCTGCTCACTCCGGTCGCGGGCGGCGCATCATGGTGGTGCGAACGTGACCGGTGCCGCCGACGAGGCGCGCCGCCGCACGGGCGGACCTTGGCCGGGGCGGACGCGGCTGGGCTGCTGCAGCTCGTGCGGCCGCTCAGGCAGTTCGTCACCAGCCCCGGGCGCGCCGAGGTCGAACTGGAGGCCAGGCTGAGCGCGCTCGGACTCGAAGTCCAGCTCTGGCCGGGCTTCGACGCCTACGACTTGCGCGTGACTTTCCCCGACGGGCACGTCTGGGCCATCGATGTCAAGGACTGGAAACATCCCGGTCTGCTCGGCCGTGCCGCGAAACCCGTCCGCCCGGAGCCGCCCTACGACGAGTCGTGCTGGGTGGTCCCCCGAGAACAGGCCGAAGCCCATCGCGACTACCTCGGCACGTACCGGCGAAACCGGCCTGCCACGGCCGAGGGCCTGCTCTTGCTCACCGACGATCGGCTCGTCGCACTCGCCTCCGCCCGGCTCCGAGGGGAAGGCGGCCCTCACCTGATGGACTCCACACCGACGAACGGATCGCCCCGTGCGTAACAGCAGCGAGTGGTACCAGCCACTGGCCAAAGCCCTGGAGCCGGTCTGGCCCCAGGAACATCAGGATGTGAACCCCTCCCTGCTCTGCCAGGTGGAGCTCGGCCTCTACCTGATGGAGACCCTCGACCCGTCCCGCGACGCCCGAGGCGTCTACACCCTCTTGGGCGGCTACCCCTTCGCCGTAGCCGCGGGCCTCGTGACCACGCCGGCCCAGCGCGACCGGCTGGACGTGGCGCGCCACCTTCTGTGGAAGTTGCGCCGCCGACGCATGTGGCACCAGTGCCTGGAGACGTATGCCCAGCTACCCGAACGGCTCCGTGGATACCGACTGCCCGAGGGGGGAGGGCCGGCGCGGCGGGTCGAGCCGACGGTCGCAGGCGACCGCTTCGGCAAGTTCGAGCGTGCGCTGTCCAGGCTTCCGGATTTCGACCAGCGCCTGCTGCCGCCTGCCCCGGCGGGCCAGGCCCGCTTCACCGAGCGACACCGGCCGGCCTCCGTGACCATCCCCGAGCAGTTGTGCTTCCCTCCGCCCGCCGGCCACGACCTGGGCCGGGTCCCGGACACCGCAGGTCGGCCCCTGGACATCCCACTGGCCGAACTCGCGGAAACGGCACGCTGGATGGAGGAGTCCGAGACCGCCGGCGGTCTCCCCTCCGGGAAATGGGTGCGACGCCTGGAGGATCTGCAGCTCGATGTCCTCTCCACCGACGGGCTGCACTTCGAGAAGACGACAACACTGCGCCTGGACCAGCTGCTCCATCTGGTCGGCATGGTGGGCGCGGGGAAGAGCACCCTGATGAATCTCATCGCCGTCTGGGGTGCGCGCAAGGGGTTGCGTACGACTCTCGTCGTCGGCGATGTCGCCGAACAGCTCACCCTGGTCGGCCAGTTCCGGGACTTGGGGCTGAAGGCCGCCCCCGTCATTGGTGGCACCACCCGCGAGCAGCACGCGTCCCGGCTGCACCGCCGACTCGCCGCACGCGGCCAAGCCTCCCTGCTCCAGCACGACGATCCGGCCTTCGACGACCTGAGCACGGTGTGCGTCCTCGACGCACAGCGCGGACTGGAAGCGGCCGAACCCCTACGCTACGTCGACGCCCCCTGTACGGAACTGCGCCCGGTCAAGACGCCCGGTCCAACCGCCGCTGAGGACATCCCGATGCCCGTGTACCGGCACGATGAATCCGCGCGGCAGATAGAGAAAGGCGCAGGGGGGACGGACCCTGAGACCTCCCGGTCCGACCACGGCTGTCCGGTGTGGAGCGTCTGCCCCCGACACGCCACCGACCGAGAGCTGGTCGACGCCCTGATCTGGGTGGCCAACCCCGCCAGCTTGCTGCAGAGCGCCGTCCCGAACCACCTCAATGCGGAACGTTTGAGGCACCTCGAACTCGCCTGCCTACGCAGCGACATCGTCATCGTCGACGAAGCGGACCGCGTACAGATGCAGCTCGACACCGCCTTTGCCCCGTCCGCGACGCTGATCGTGCGAGGCCCGGAATCCTGGCTCGACCGGCTCGGCATTCACAAGATCGATGAATTGGCCCGGCAGGGCCGACTTCCCCTCTCGGCACGCGACGTCGAACGATGGTCGGCCTCCCTGGACCTCGTGCACATCGCCGCCAACCGCCTTTACCGCAGGCTGATCACCGAGGACGACCTCCGTGAGTGGGCGGACATCGAATACTTCAGCGCCTGGACCCTCCAGGAGAAACTGATCAATGAGTGGTACCCGCGGCCGCACGTCGATGGATCCGTCCTAGACGGGATCTCCTCCGACACCGAGGTGTACGACTCCGACGGCGACTCCGACGGTCTCGCCTCACCGCGCACCCCGGGCACGGAGGCATGGGACGCACGCCGCAGCGAGGTGACCCAGGCCCTCGATGCCTTCCGCGACGACCCACTCGGTGATCGCGGCCCGCACGGTGAACTCACCGACACCCTGATCCGCAGGGCCGGAGATCTCCTGCACAACCTCGACCAGACGGCGACCAGCCAGCGTGTCCGCTCCGTCCTCGATGTCTTGCTCACAGGGTCGCCCATCATGGACGGTTCACTGCGACAAGAGGCGCCGGGGCCGGGGAAGCCCGACCGGGACCCCGTGGATTCCTGGGGGACCGAGCCCTGGCTGGAACGGGCGACACGGCGCCTCGAGTTCACCCTGGTACTGGCCGCACTGCATCAGCGCCTCGAACGCGTCACTTTCCTGTGGCCGCAGGCCGAGGCGGCCCTCCACCTGGACACCGCCGACAACGAACTCTCCCGCAGACCGCCCCTGGACTACGCACCGGTCGTGCCGGAAGCCCCCATGGGTAACGTCCTCGGATTCCAGTACCTGCCCGAAGACCCGGAGCGAGGGCCGGAAGGCGACGAACACCGCAGCGGCACCCTCCGCTTCTTCCGGTGCGCCGGCGTCGGCCGGGAACTCCTGCTCACCCTTCCCGCACTGGGGGCCGACCCCGCCGCGGGCCGACCCGGACCACACGTGGTGCTCATGTCAGGCACCAGCTGGGCCGGTACATCGACCCGCGCACACGTCATGGCGCCCGTCAAGGCGATCCTCAAACCCCACCAGGCCGCCGTCGACTCCATCCGGCAGACCCGCTTCAGCACGCTGTTCCTCTACGACGGCGAAGGAACCCCGCTCACCCTCTCCGGAGCCAAACTCGACACCCGCGAACGGGTTCTGGCCCAGATGGTCACCCAACTCGGGAAGTCGGCCCCAGGCAGCACATCGCTCCTGGACCGGGAACTCCGGCAGATCGAGGACGGCGAACGCCGGCGGGCATTGCTCCTGGTCGGCAGCTACCACGACGCCAGGACCGCTGCCGACCTCCTTGAACGCATGCCCCGCTGGCGTGGCAAAGTCCGCGTACTTGCCTCCGACAAGGCAGAGCTCGACCACACCGGCCCCGGTGACTCGGCCACGGACGACTTCACCAGTGCCTCCGCCGTACGACGAGGCGACCTGGCAGCCTTCGCCAAGGACGAGGACGCCGAAGTCCTGGTCGCCCCCTTGATGGCGATCGAGCGCGGTCACAACATCCTCAACCAGAGCCACAAGGCCGCCTTCGGGACCGTGCTCTTCCTCGCCCGCCCCCACCCGCGCCCCGACGACCTCTCTCTGGCTGTCTTCGCCGTCAACGACTGGGTCACCAGGTTCGTCCGCGACCAGCCGGATCCCGAAGCGGGAACCTTTGGCAAGCTCGTAGCCGACGCTGCGGATCTGGACGCCGCTGGGCTCGGCTTCCGCCTCGCCGCCCGGAAGGAATGGCGCCGCCTGCTCTCCCGACGCTACATCTACTCCCGGCTCAGCGACGCGGAGAAGACGTCCTTCGCCTGGGACCAACTCGTCACCATCTGGCAGGTCATCGGCCGACTGGTGCGAGGCGGAGTGCCCGCCCGTGTCGTATTTGTCGACGCGGCCTTCGCCCCCGCCCTTGCCGAGGCCGGGGCTCCGCCCGCCGCGGCGACCCGGAGCGGACGCCGGCGCAACGACGACGGACTGCTGATCAAGCTCCGCGACGTCCTCGCGCCCTACTTCGACGACGAGACCGCACCCGAATCGTTCCCCGACCCCGCCGACCCCGCCCTGGTACGCACGCTCTACCACCCCCTCTACGACGCCCTGTGCGGCCTGAGCGCCGGAAACTGACCCCGAGAACCGAAGGAGACCGTGGAGTCCCATGGCCGCCAAATACCGTGACACCAGCCGGGCCGCCTACCTCCTCAAGCCCGACGCCACCCCCTGGACCGCCCGATACCGCGCGCTGCCCTTTCCCGAACAGTGGCACTCGAGCATCCTGGAGCTCTGCAACCTCGGACGCGACCCCGAAGCCGACCCTTACCGAACCGCGCCCGTCGCCCGCTTCAACGGAGTACTACAGAGCCTTGCCCCCGAACTGATCGTCCGGGGACGCCCCCGCGACCCGCTCCAGCAGGCCGAGGACTTCTGGCTGTACGCCCCGCACGACGTCCCCCACCCCCTGCCGGGAGACACCCTTGACCGGCTGAATGGCTCCTGGCTCCAGGACATCCGTGCCGAGCCCGAGCACTACCGCGCCGTCCTGGACACGCACACGGCACTGCGCGCCTGCCCGCCGCAGTGGCAGGACGTCACCGTCGACCTACTCGGCTGCCCCACGACCGACGGCGGAACCGCAGCCCCGCGCGACCGGCAGTACCAGCTCGCGACCGATGCTCTGGCCCGGCGCATCCTCGCTCTCGGCCCCTACGAGCACAGCGCCGGCAGCCTGCACTTCCGAGCCGTGCCACGAGGACCGCGCCAGCAAGGGGCGGAGCTCCTCTCGCAGCCCCTCTCGCACGTGGTCAAGGGGCGCGAGTGGTGGTTCTCCATCGTGATCAACATTTCGCTGCACTCCGTCCCCCTCGACCCTCGCCCGCGCCTCCACCTGCACACCGGAGTGCGCCGCTGGGCGACTCGCCTCGATGCGAAGAAGCAGCGGCTGCGGCTGCCGTACGGCCGCGACACCTCCGTATATCTGCTGCCGGGCATCCCCTGGCTGCCCGGCACACCCAGCAGCGACCGCTACGCGGTGGCGCGTCTGACTTGGGACCGCGGGACTCAGGACTACGCCTGGAAGAACAACGGACCCGCCCAGATCCTGGGCAGGCTGGCACTCAACCGCCCCTTCCCCGACCCGGACAGCCTGCTCACCGAACCCGAGGAATGGATCGGCGACGGGGAAGGCACCCGAGCCTCGGTTGTCCACAGCACACACATGGGTGCCCATGGCATCGGCACCGGCCTCATGTCGCACCAGCGTTCACAGATCGTCGAATGGGCCGAACAAGCGCTGCCCGAGCAGATGCGCCGGGTCTCCTCCCTCAGCCGGGCGAGCGCCGGCTCCAGCGCCCCCGCCAACGCCCGGCCCAAGCCCAAGGCGACCGAGAAGGCCGCCGAGGCTGAACGTGAAGCCCTTGCTCGCCGGACTGCACTGGCGGTGGCAGCCAGGATCAACGAGGGCCAGGACCTCTCTGAAGCGGTTGAGGGGAGCGGAGACGCGGCGGTCGTCGAGGCTCGACTGTTGTGGCAGAGCCCCTCCTTCCGGGACGCGGCCATCGAGGCCGTCGCCGATGTCCTCGGGCTGGACGGTGACGGCGGCCGACCGGCGCCCGCCAACGCCGAGGAGGCATACGAGCTGGCTGCGCCCGGAAGCCCGGTCGTCCTCGAATGGAAGTCCCCGGAACTGACCCTTCGCCTTCGCTGCCTGCGCACCACAGGTGGCATCACCGACACCCTGGGCATCGACCCCAAGGCGCGCCCAAGGGGCAAGGCCCTGGAGACGGGCATCAACACTCGGCGGAAGGCGGCCGAGGAGTTCCTCACCAAGGATGGCGCCGACCCGCTCTGCCCTAGCTTCGCACTCGTGGAGATCGACCGCCGTCAGGACTTCGCCCACCGCCTGGACGACCCCAAGTACGCCCTCCGCCTGGGCTGCGCGGATGCGGGCGTGCTCACACAGTTCGCTCTCGTCCCCAAGAAGGCCAAGGGGCACAACACCGAGAAGAACCTCTTGCACCGGGTCCACTCAGGATGGGAGGACGCCCTGCGCCAGTACGGCGTGCGCGTCCTGCCCGAGCACACGCTCGGCGAGGCGCTTCCCGCGGACCTGCGCTACGTCGCCACATACATGGTCAAGCGACGCAAGGACGGACCCACACGGCTTCCCCTCCACACCCCGGTCGCCGTCATGGTGACCCCGCTCGCACCGGGCAGCGGCCTGGCCGCGGTCGCTGGCTGGGACGAGCGGACGGGACGCTGGATTCCCTACCCACGCTTCCTCCTCGGCCTGGTCAAGACGGCCGAGATTCCTGAGGTGAGCGAACCCGCCGAGGCCGACACCGCCCCGGTCTCCGAAGCCTCCGTCTTCGTACCCCGACAGCGTTCGAAGTACCGCATCTGGCACCAGAACATGGACCAGCAGCGCAAGGCCACCGCCCGCTACCTCCAGAAGATGATCAGGTCCCTCCGCGGCCGACCGACCGTCCTGCTGACTCATTCCCAGAACAGTCGGCTGCACTGGCCGTGGCTTCAGGACAGCCAAACCGAACGAGACCTGATCAAGACCGGGCACGCGCAGCCGGTTGGGCTCGACCCCGACCTCCGGCTGGTCCGCGTACGCACCGCAGCGGGTCGGGAGACCCCTCAATGGTGGGGTAACGCGGCTCCTGGCGAGGTTAACGGCCTGCCCCAGGGGCTGTGGACGGAAGACGAAGACGCGATCCGGTCCTCGGGGCGGATCTTCTACAGCACCACTCCCAAGGCGGGCACCTTCCGGGACTCCGCCGTCGAGGCCGACAAGATCGCTCCCCGGCCTCTGCGTCAGGGCCCCAACAAGGGCAAACCCACCATCGACACGCACATCCCCGCCTGGAACCCCGGGCTGGTGGAAATCGCGGTCTTGGGCTGCCACCCGGACGCCGGCGACTCGCCCGAAGCCCTTGCCCTTGCTGTGCACCAGCTCCGCCAGGCTCCCGACTACCTGGACGCACTCTCACTGCCACTACCCCTGCACCTGGCGAGCCTCGCCCAGCACTACGTTCTGCCAACGGTCGCCGAGGGAGAGGGCGAGGTCGATGAGACCTCTCTGGAGGAGTCAGCTGCTGACAAGGCGGAGAGCATCGTCGATGGGCAGCGTGTAGTCGCGGCGCTGGGTTTGATCACTGAGGAGGCAGACACCGAACCGGCAGACGTGGATCCGGAATACGCGGAGGACCCCGGTCTCGCGCAAGCCCCTGAGGACGAGCAACTCGCGCTGTTCTCATGAAGGAACGGGCAGAGTCGGAATCAGAGGACCGTGCTCTGCCCGGTGACATCGATTCAGAATACGTGCGGCAGGCTTCGGGTACCATCACCCGCCCACGTCAGCAGACTCTGCTGCCGTTCATCCGGATTCGGGAGCAACACCGCGTACTCCGCCGCGAGTTCATCGCGGGCTTCCTTTGATGTGCCCAGTTCGCACCACGAGCGACCGAATGGAAACAGCTGGTTGATTCCCTGTGAGCCCTTAGAGCGGCCTGCCAGCTGCTCGCCTGCCGAGGTTTTCGTGACGTACTCATCGGGGTAACGGATCTGACGTGCAAAACCCTGATGCAACGGCCGTTGTGGCGGCCCGCCTGCGTTTGGACCGGAGAGCGCTGAGGGTTGTGGACTACCTGCGCGTGTCCACGGAGGAGCAGGCCAAGGGCTACGGCATCGCGTACTCGGGTAAGAAGACGGGCGCGTACATCGGTCAAAGGGGCTGGGAACACGTTGGAACCTTCGTAGATGAGGGCGTCTCAGGGGCGCTGGAAGCCTATGAACGTCCGGCTCTGCGGCGGCTGATGGAGGATGCGCGGAAGGCGCCGCGTCCCTTCGACATCGTCGTCGTCAACGAAGGCCGTGCTATCGGTCATACCGGGCGCGCGTTTTGGAAGTGGGTCTGGGAACTCCAGGAGATCGGCGTCTTCGTTGCCGTGGTCAAGCGAGACTACGACAACAGCACTCCCGAAGGGGAGAGCAAGATGCGCAAGGATGCCGACTACGCCGAGGACGAGCGGGACATCATCCGCGAGCGCACCCAGGGCGGGATCCAGGAGAAGGCAGAGGCTGGAGGATACGTCGGCGGCAAGGTGCCCTACGGGTACCGCGTCGTCGGCGGCCGTCTGGTCCTCGACGAGTGCCCCGACAGCAGAGACTGCGGGGCGAAGCATGAGGCATGTGCCCTGCGCCGAGGGCAGTCGTTGTTCGTTGCGCTGCGTGACTGGGGCAAGGCGGCGGTCGCGCTGAACGGCGAGGGCTCTGCGAAGCGGGACGGCCGGCCGTGGGCTGGCCACAGTCTGCGTCAACAGGTGCTCAGCCCCATTGTGCTGGAGGCGCGGCAGGCGTTCCGGGGCTCAAACGGGGTGAAGCGCGATCACGACGGCCGGCCTGCGAACGGAGATCCAGTGGTCATTCCTCTGCCACCTGTCTTCACCCCCGCCGAGGTCGCGGAGGTCAGGGCCGCCAGCAGGCATCCGGTCCGCACGCCGCAGAAGGCCCGTGTCTACCCCCTCACCGGCCGCATCGTCAGCCCCTGTGGCAAGCGCTACATCGGTGGCGGAACGATCGGCCGGGTTCCGGCGTACAGGTGTCAAGGGCGGAGCGAGGCATACGTCGGCGCGCCCACCTGCTCGTGCCCCTACCTGGCCGCCGACCCGGTCGAAGAACAGACGTGGCGACAGGTGAGGACGTTCCTCAGTGACGCCGAGAGACTCAAGGCCGCAGCGGGAGACCGGACCGGGATGCGCGCTGGTCAGCGTGAAGGACTTGAGGAACGCAGAACGGAACTCGACCGACAGGTTAGGAACCAGAGGCGGGCTGTCGCCATTGCCATCGGCGTAGCCGCGAAGGATGTCGCCGCGCGTGACCTGTCTCTGGCGGAGTCGGAGAAGGCGGTGGAGCGTGCGATCGCACCTCTGCAGGCCGAACTCGACGTCCTGCTCGCGTCGAGGAGCAAGATGACCGCCCAGCTGGCGGAAGCAGGGACGGCACAGGTGAGGTCTGCCCAGCTGATTGAGCTGGCGGCGATGGCGCGCCGGACTCTGCACCATCTTCCGCTAGAGGAGCAGAAGAAGTTCCTGGCCGCGGTCGACGCCAAGGTGACCCTCCTGAAGCCTCCTCGACGCGGACGTAAGGGGCAACCGTGCGCGCTGGCGGCATGGTTTGTCGAGAGACAGCTACCAGTCCCGCTACTGACCGACGAGGGATGGGCAAGGATCGAGCCAATGATCACCCATAAGCCCCGGAGCGTCAGCCCCCGGCTGGTGATGGCAGGAATCCTCTACAAGGTTCGCACGGGCACCCCCCGGAGCGACCTCCCGGCGCTCTTTGGTGAACCAGCGACTCTGCGGACCTACTCGGCCCGTTGGCGCCAATCCGGCTTCTGGGCGAACGCGATACAGGACCTCGCGGCAGTCGAGAGCACAGCACTGCCTGCGCTGTCCGAGCTGACCATGCGGATCGAGTGCATCTTCGAGCCGCAGCACCTATTGAACAACAGGCAGAGCGTGAGCACGGGGACGGAAACGTCTTGGGGTGACACCACGGCCAAGGTGTTCAACTTGCCGGTGATACTGGAGTGTTGACCTGTGAAAATGCGTTGTGCGGCTGGAGCGGGGCCCAGCGTGCTGGGTTCCGGCCGAGCCCGCTGAAGAGTGTGCAGAGCCCGAGTTTGGAGAAGGCAGTTCGTCAGGGCTGACCAGCAGCACATCCACCGTGCCCTCGGCCACCCCCTGCTGGATCGTCTCCCACTCCTCGGTGTTGGAGGAGTTGATCGTCCGGGCGTGGATACCGGCCCGGGCCGCCGCCTCCACCTGATTGCGCATGAGCGCGAGCAGTGGCGAGACGATCACCGTCGGACCGCTTCCCCGCTCACGCAGCAGTGAGGTCGCGACGAAGTACACGGCCGACTTCCCCCAGCCCGTGCGCTGCACGACGAGCGCTCGCCGCTTGTCCGCCACCAGAGCCTCGATCGCACGCCACTGGTCCTCGCGCAGCCGTGCGGCACCGCCGGCGTCCCCGACGAGACGGGCGAGCACGGCATCGGCGGCCGCGCGAAGCGTGCTGGGTCCTGCGTTGCTCGTGTGCTCCATGCCTCCATGCAACAGCACGGGTCTGACATTGATACTCGTAGCGGGTTCCGGTGGTCGTGGCTCAGGGTCTGACTG
>NZ_NBCN01000028.1:0-83684 GCF_002099185.1 Streptomyces sp. CB03238
CAGCCCTGGCCGCACGCCGACCCGCACCGAGCGACGGATCATCAAGGTCCGCCTGCTCCGCCGGTGGGGACCGGCCCGCATCGCGCACTTCCTGCACCTGGTGCCCTCGACGGTGCACCGCGTCCTCACCCGCTACCGCCTGGCCCGCCTGTCCCATCTCGACCGGGCCACGGGCCGCATCGTGCGCCGCTACGAACGTGACCGACCCGGCGAACTCATCCACGTCGACATCAAGAAACTGGGCAACATCCCCGACGGCGGCGGGCACAAGGTCCACGGCAGAGCCCAGGGCGGCCGCAACAGCTCCGCGCACCGCGACCCCACCCGACCCCGCCCCTGCCACGGCCGCCCCAACCTCGGCTACAGCTACCTGCACACCGCCGTCGACGACCACTCCCGCCTCGCCTACAGCGAGATCCTCCCCGACGAGAAGAAGGAGACCGCCACCGGCTTCTGGCAGCGGGCCCACGCCTTCTTCAGCCGGGCCGGGATCACCGTCGAGCGGGTGCTGACCGACAACGGCTCCTGCTACCGCTCACGCGACTGGCGCGACGAGCTGACCCGGGCAGGCATCCAGCACAAGCGCACCCGGCCCTACCGGCCCCAGACCAACGGCAAGGTCGAACGCTTCAACCGCACGCTGCTGGAGGAATGGGCCTACGCCCGCCCCTACCGGTCCGAAGCCGAGCGCCGGGCAGCATTCCCGCAATGGCTACACACCTACAATCACCACCGCGGACACACCGCGCTGAAAGGCCAACCACCCGCCAGCCGCGTCCCCAACCTCACGGGTCAGTACAGCTAGCGCTTCCGGTCGACGTACTCGAAGACCGAGCCGTCCGGGTGGACGGCGATCAGGTTGCGGCCGACCGGCGTCGGCACCGGGCCGGCCACGACCTTCGCCCCGACCTCGGTGAGCGTGGCGTGCGCGGTGTCCACGTCCTCGACCGCGATCGTCGCCGCCACCTTGCGCAGCACCTCCAGCTCCGACTCCGGCCCGCTCATCAGCAGGAAGCAGCCGACGGCCGCCACCGACACGCCGCCGCGCTCGAAGCGGAGCGCGCGGCTGCCGGTGAGCCGTTCGTAGAAGACCACCGAGGTCTCCAGGTCGTCGACGCAGATGCGCAGCGTGGTGCCGAGGATCTCCATACGGCGAGGGTAGTTGGCGGCGCCGCCCGGATCCATCGGGCCCTATCGGACCCGGCAGAGCACCTCGCCGTGCGGCACCAGGAACCAGCCGTCGTCCTGCCGTCCCCACTCCCGCCAGCCCTCGGCGATGGCGGCCAGTTCCTCCTCGGTCGCGTGCCCGCCGTCCACCGCGAGCTTCGCGTACACCGAGGCGGTCGTACGGTCCGCCCACAGCCCGCTCCACCAGGCACGCTCGTCGGGCGAGGCGTAACACCAGGTGGCGGCGGTGGCGGTGACGTCGGTGAACCCGGCCCGCCGGGCCCAGGACAGCAGCCGGCGGCCCGCGTTCGGCTCGCCGCCGTTGGCGCGCGCCACCCGCTGGTACAGCTCCTGCCACGCGTCCAGTACCGGGACCTCGGGGAACCAGGTGAACGCCGCGTAGTCGCTGTCGCGCGCCGCGACGACCCCGCCGGGCCGGCACACCCGCCGCATCTCGCGCAGCGCCCGCACCGGATCGCCCACGTGCTGGAGCACCTGGTGGGCGTGGACGACGTCGAAGGAGTCGTCGGGGAGGTCCAGCGCGTGGACGTCGGCGACCGCGAACCGGACGTTGTCCAGGCCGCGTTCGCGGACGGTGGCGCGGGCCTGCTCCAGTACGTCACCGGCCGCGTCGACCGCCGTCACGTGCCCGCCGGGTGCGACGAGCGCGGCCAGGTCCGCCGTGATGGTGCCGGGGCCGCAGCCCACGTCCAGCACGTCCAGCCCCGGCCGCAACTCGCCGAGCAGATACGCCGCGGAGTTGGCGGCCGTCCGCCAACGGTGCGAGCGCAGCACCGACTCGTGGTGCCCATGCGTGTAGACAGCGTCGGCCATGGCCGTACTCCCTCTGGTTGCCGGGGTGCAGTACGGACACAGTACGTCCACGCCACCGAATGGTGAGATGGCTTTCTCATATTCTGGTACAGGGGCGGCCTCCCCGGTGCCCGCGTTATCCGCCGGGCCGCCCGGGTACCCGACGCCCCATGGACGCGAACCTGCCGCAGCCGCGCACCGTCGTCATCACCGGAGCCGGCGGAGGCGTCGGCAGGGCGTCCGCCCGCGCCTTCGCCGCGTGCGGCGACCGCGTAGCCCTGCTCGGGCGTGGCGAGAAGGGCCTCGCGGGCGCGGCCGCCGAGGTGCGCGACGCGGGCGGCGAAGCCCTCGCCATGCCGGTCGACGTCTCCGACGCGCAGGCCGTGGAAGACGCCGCCGAGCGCGTCGAGACCGGGCTCGGCCCCATCGACGTCTGGGTCAACAACGCCTTCACCGGCGTGTTCGCGCCGTTCACCGAGATCGGCGCCGACGAATTCCGCCGCGTCACCGAGGTCACCTACCTGGGGTACGTCAACGGCACCCGGGCCGCCCTGCGCCGCATGGTCCCCCGCGACCGGGGAACCGTCGTCCAGGTCGGCTCCGCCCTGGCCTACCGGGGCATTCCGCTCCAGTCCGCGTACTGCGGCGCCAAACACGCCATCCAGGGCTGGAACGAGTCCGTCCGCTGCGAGTTGCTGCACGCCGGGAGCAGGGTGCGCACCACCATGGTCCAGCTGCCGGCCGTCAACACCCCGCAGTTCGACTGGGTACTCTCCCGCATGCCCGGCCGGGCCCGGCCCGTCGCCCCCGTCTACCAGCCCGAGGTCGCCGCCCGGGCCGTCGTCCACGCCGCCCGCCACCCGGGCCGCCGCGAGTACCGGGTGGGCGCCTCCACGGTCGCCACCCTGATCGCCAACGCGCTCGCGCCCGGGCTGCTCGACCGCTACCTCGCCCGCACCATGTACGCCGCCCAGCAGGACACCGGCACCCAGGCCTCCGACGAACCGGCGCCCAGCAACCTCTGGGCGCCCGTCGACGGCGCCCTCGGCCGCGACTTCGGCGCCCACGGCCGCTTCGACGACTCGTCCCACGACCTGTACGCCGACACCGTCCTGCTGCGCCATCCGGCCGCCCTGGCCGCCGGGGCGCTGGCGGGCGCCGCGGCCGCCGTGACGGTGCTGCGCCGGCGCCGCTGAGGGGTGCCCCCGCTGAGGGGTGTCCCGCGACCGTAATGCCGCGTTTGGGAGGCAGGCTCCGGGGCACCGGGAAGGTCCGTCCGCATCACGCGGCCGTGCACGCAGACGGCCGTGGGCGGACGGCCGTGCACGCAGACACGACGCTGGAGGCCCTGTGACCCCGTCCGTCAGCCCGTCCGGCCCGCTTCCCGGCCCCTCCGGCCGGCCCGGCCACCCCGACGGCTCGCGCGCCCGCGCCCTGCCGCGCGTCGTGATCGTCGGGGCCGGTTTCGCCGGATACCAGACCGCCCGCCACCTCTCCCGCAGCCTGCGCGGCCGCGCCGAGATCGTGCTGCTCAACCCGACCGACTACTTCCTCTACCTGCCGCTGCTGCCGCAGGTCGCCGCCGGTGTCCTGGAACCGCGCAGGGTCACCGTGTCCCTGCCCGGCACCCTCCGCCACGTACGGCTGGTCCTCGGCCAGGCCGACCACGTCGACCTCGACGGGCGCGCGGTCCACTTCACCGACCCCGAAGGCACCGAGGGCACCCTCACCTACGACCGGCTCGTCCTGGCCGTCGGCAGCGTCAGCAAACTGCTGCCCATCCCGGGCGTCGCCGAGCACGCCACCGGCTTCCGCGGCCTGCCCGAGGCGCTGTACCTGCGCGACCACGTCACCCGCCAGATAGAGCTCGCCTCGGCCGCCGGAAACCCCGCCGAGTGCACCTCGCGCTGCACCTTCGTGGTCGTCGGCGCCGGCTACACCGGTACGGAGCTGGCGGCGCACGGCAAGATGTTCACCGACGCCCTCGTCCGCAAACAGCCCGCCTGGCCCGCCGGCGTACGGCCCCGCTGGCTGCTCCTCGACGTCGCCGACCGCGTCCTGCCCGGCCTCGACGAGAAGCTCTCACGCACCGCCGACGAGGTGCTGCGCAGCCGGGGCGTCGACGTGCGCACCAGGACGTCGGTCAAGGAGTCCACGGCCGACGGGGTGCTGCTGGACGACGGCGAGTTCGTGGAGACCCGGTCGTTGATCTGGTGCGTCGGCGTACGCCCCGACCCGCTCGTCTCCGAGCTGGGCCTGCCCGTCGAGCGCGGCCGTCTCGTCGTCACCCCGCAGCTCGGCGTCCCCGGCCACCCGGACGTCTTCGCGTGCGGCGACGCCGCCGCCGTACCGGACCTGACCCGGCCCGGCGAGTTCACGCCCATGACGGCGCAGCACGCGGCCCGGCAGGGCAAGACCGCCGCCCGCAACGTCGCCGCGTCCCTCGGGTACGGCGAGGCCGCCGCGTACAAGCACAACGACCTGGGCTTCGCCGTGGACCTCGGCGGCGTCAAGGCGGCCGCCAACCCCATGGGCGTCAAGCTGTCCGGACCGGTCGCCGGTGCCGTGACCCGCGGCTACCACCTGGCCGCCATGCCCGGCAACCGGGTACGGGTCGCCGCCGACTGGATCCTGGACGCGGCCCTGCCCCGGCAGGCCGTCCAGCTGGGCCTGCTGCGCTCCTGGCAGGTACCCCTCGACACCGCCTCCCCCGAACTGGCCCGCATCCCGGGCCGACCCGGCAAGGAGTGACATGCACTACGAAGAACTGGCCACCCTCGGGCAGCAGTTGCGCGTCGACGCGGTACGCGCCGCCGACGCCGCCGGCTCCGGGCACCCCACCTCGTCCATGTCGGCGGCCGACATCGCGGCCGTCCTCCTCGCCCACCACCTGCGGTTCGACTTCGACCACCCCGAGCACCCCGGCAACGACCGGTTCGTCCTCTCCAAGGGGCACGCCTCACCGCTGCTGTACGCCATGTACAAGGCCGCCGGAGCGGTCGACGACGACGAGCTGCTCACCTTCCGCACGCTCGGCAGCCGCCTCGAAGGGCACCCCACGCCCCGGCTGCCGTGGGTGGACGTCGCCACCGGCTCCCTCGGGCAGGGCCTGCCCGTCGGCGTCGGGATCGCGCTCGCGGGCAAGCGCCTCGACGAGATCCCGTACCGCGTCTACGTCCTGTCCGGCGACAGCGAGATGGCGGAGGGCTCCGTGTGGGAGGCCGTCGAGCACGCCGCGTACAACCACCTCGACAACCTCACGCTGATCGTCGACGTCAACCGGCTCGGGCAGCGCGGCCCGACCCGGCACGAGCACCACCTGGCCGCGTACGAGCGGCGGCTGCACGCCTTCGGCTGGCACACCATCGAGGTCGACGGCCACGACGTGCAGGCCGTCGACCGGGCGTTCGCCGAGGCCCGCTCCACGATCCGGCAACCGACCGCGATCCTCGCCGCCACCCGCAAGGGCCGGGGAGTCGCCGCCGTCGAGGACCTGGAGGGCTTCCACGGCAAGCCCATCAAGGACGCTGAGGCCGCGATCCAGGAGCTGGGCGGCCCCCGCTCCCTCCAGGTCGACGTCCAGCGGCCACCGGAGACGTCCGGGCGGAAGACCACCGCCAACGGTGAGGGCGAGCCGCCCGAGCCCGAGCTGCCGCGCTTCGACATCGGCGACTCGGTCGCCACCCGCACCGCCTACGGGCACGCCCTGGAGGCGCTCGGCTCGGCACGCGCCGACGTCGTCGCGCTGGACGCGGAGGTCAGCGACTCCACCCGTACCGAATTCTTCGCCAAGGCCCACCCCGACCGGTACTTCGAGTGCTACATCGCCGAACAGCAGCTCGTCGCCGCCGCCGTGGGGCTCCAGACGCGCGGTTACGTGCCGTACGCCTCGACCTTCGCGGCCTTCCTCACCCGGGCGTACGACTTCGTCCGCATGGCGTCCGTCAGCCGCGCCGGGATCAACCTCGTCGGCTCCCACGCGGGGGTCGCCATCGGCCAGGACGGACCCTCACAGATGGGCCTTGAGGACCTGGCCATGTTCCGCTCGGTGCACGACAGCACCGTGCTGTACCCGTGCGACGCCAACCAGACCGCGAAGCTGGTGGCGACCATGGCCGACCTCAAGGGCGTGCGCTACCTGCGCACCTCACGCGGCGACATGCCCGTGCTGTACGGGCCGGACGAGACGTTCCCGGTGGGCGGCTGCAAGGTGCTGCGCACCCACGGTGACGACGACCGGGTGACGATCGTCGCCGCCGGGGTCACGGTCCACGAGGCACTCAAGGCCGCCGACCTGCTCGACGACTACGGCATCCCGGTGCGCGTGATCGACCTGTACTCGGTCAAGCCGGTGGACACCGACACGCTCAATGACGCGGCGGGCACCACCGGGTGCCTCCTCACCGTGGAGGACCACCACCCGGAGGGCGGCCTCGGTGACGCGGTCGCGGAGGCCTTCTCCGACGGCCGTCCCGCGCCGCGCATGGCACGCCTCGCGGTACGGAACATGCCGGCGTCGGCGACCCCGGAGGAGCAACTGCACAAGGCGGGCATCGACGCGGAGTCGATCGTGGCGGCCGTACAGCTGGCGGTGGAACGGATCGTCGCGCCGTGACCGGTCAGGACAGCCGGTGCCAGAAGCGGAGGTTGTGCCCCCGGGCGTAGTCGACGGGCCCGATCCGGTCCGGGGCGAGCGACTGGGTGTGCGGGGAGTGGCTCGCGGGCAGGTACGCCTTCCAGGCGGGCAGGCCCGGGCCGTCCGGCGCACCCGTGCGGGCGAAGGCCGCCCAGTAGCCGGTCATCGTGTCCGACAGCCGCAGCTGGGCCGGGGTGAACCGCTTCCGCACCTCCGCGTCCTCGAACAGGTAGGGCGTGTCGCCCGCGTGGTAGGCGCCGAAGTCGAACCGGCCCGGCAGGGGCAGGTACATGGGCGCGTCCCGGTCGGCGAACTCGTAGGCGTACACCGGCACATGCCTGCCCAGCACGGTGTGCTGGGCGTGCGTGCCCCGGGCCCACATGCGGTCGGTGACGACGGTGGCCCAGGCGAGGGCGGGGGAGGGGAAGGCAGCCGGCGGATACTCCGCCCGCACCTTCTGCGCGAGGCGGGCGCCGAAGGCCGTGGTGAGGGCCCGGTCGTAGTCGCCCTCGGTGAAGGGCCGGTTCACCGCGTCGTACCGCATGCCGACGAACGTGCGGTGGGCTCCCACACCGCGTGCAGGCCCGCCCACAACCCGATGTGCAGGGCGTCGTCGTCACCGGCGCCGCGCGCGACCGCCACGACGTGCCGCGCCACCTCCTTCACCACGCCGGGCAGGGCACCGGCCCCGGCGGCCGCGGGCGCGGCACCGGCCGCCGCCGCTCCGGGCGCCGCTCCGGCCGCAACGGCACCGGCCCCGGCCGCGTCGCCCCGCACGAGCAGCCCGTGCGCCTCGCGCACCACGCGCGGCTTCAGGCCCGTCCCGTCGCCCCGGCCGTCCGCCCCGTACAGCGTGAGCGCCACCCGCCCCAGCAGCGCGGGGTCGCCCAGGGCACTCGCCTGGGCGGTGGCGTCCTCGAACGCGAGCCAGGACCGCTCGTGCTCGCCGATCAGCTGGAGCTCCAGCCCGAGGTCCAGCGTGAGCAGCAGGCGCCGGCGCGAGGCCTCGGTCCCGAGCCGTTCCAGCGCGCGCCGGTAGTGCCCCACCGCCTCCTCGTCGGCCAGCCTGCTCGCCGCGTGCCGGGCCGCGCCCACCAGGAGGTCCACCGCCTCGTCGGCGGGCAGCTCCTCCCCGGCGAAGTAGGCGTGCCGGGCCAGCTCCGTCGGACGTACCGGGTCGGCGACGTCCCCGGAGGCGAGCAGGGCCCGTACGGCGGCGGCGTGCACCCGGCGCAGCCGTGGCGCGTCGAGCGCCTCGTACAGCGACTCGCGGACCAGGTCGTGCGTGAAGATGAACCGGCCCGTCTCCAGCGGCTCCACCAGCCCCGCCCGGGCCGCCTCCCTCAGCAGCCCGCCCGTGCGGTCCTCGTCGGCCCCCGCCGTCCTGGCCAGCGTCCCGCGAGCGAACTCCCGCCCCAGCACGGCGGCGTGGCCGAGCAGGTCGACGGCCGGCTCCCCGAGCAGCGCGAGCCGCCGGTGCAGCGCCGCCCCGACACCGGGTGCGATCGTGGCGACGGACTGGCCGGCGGACCACAGCCGTGCCGTCTCCTCCACGAAGAACGGATTGCCACCCGTACGCCTGCACACCTCGTCCGCCAGGGCCGCGCCGGGCCGGCTGCCGGCCGTGCGCGCCATCAACTCCGCGACCTCGCCCGGCGTCAGGCCCTGCAGCCGGATCGTCGTGGCCTTCGCCGTCAGCGGCTCCAGGAGCGGCTGCAGGGGATGGTCGGGCCGCCGCACCTCCACGTCCCGGTAGGTCCCGATGATGAGCAACCGCTCGAACCACGTGTGCTGGGCGGCGAATTCGAGCAGGCCGAGCGACGCGGCATCCGCCCAGTGCAGGTCCTCCAGCACCACCGCCACCGGGCGGCTCTGCGACGCCCCGGTCAGCATGGAGGTCACCGCGTCGAACAGCTGGAAGCGGTCCACCTCCTGGGACCGTGCCCCCTCGCCGAGGAGGACCGGCAGCGCACCACCGGCGGCGGTGGCCGCCCGCGCCCACTCCTCCCCGGTGGCACCGTGGCGCAGACTGCGGATCGCCTGGGTCCAGGGCCAGTAGCCGGGGGTGCCCTCCGAGTTCCAGCACGTCCCGTGCAGGGCGAGCATCCCGAGCTCGCGCGCCTCGCGTGCCGCGCGGCGCACCAGGGACGTCTTGCCGATGCCCGCCTCACCGGTGACCAGGACCAGACCGCCATGACTCGCGTTCGCCCGTTCGAGCCGGGCCCGCACCACACCCAGGCACGTGTCCCGTCCGATGAGCACCGGTTCGCCCGGTTCATCCGGTTCGATGACGCACCCCCTCCCGACACCGCCTTGATAGCCCGGCGCCCGGTGCGACACGCGGCGATGCGCACCGAAGTCACTCACCCGAGTGGACGGCACACCCGCTCAGCCATGGCCGAGGAGCCATTCCTCCCGGGTCGCGGCGTACTCCACATCACCCTGGTCGGACCCCTCGATCACGTCCGGCCACTCCTCGAAGAACGTCCGGACATACGTCAGTCCGCACTTCTCCATCACTCGCCGCGACCCCGCGTTGACCGTCATCGTGTTCGCGGTCACCCGCCGCACGCCCAGTTCCCGGAAGCCCTTGTCGATCAGCGCCCGGGAGCCCTCGGTCGCGTACCCCCGGCCCCATGCCGCCCGCCGCAGCCGGTAGCCGAGCTCCACCACCCCTTCCCCTTCGCCTTCCAGCGGCTCCAGCGAGAACCAGCCCAGCCACTCGCCCGTGACGCGCGCCTCGGCGGCCCAGAAGCCCCGCCCCATCAGCCGCCGCAGCGACCCCGCCCGTACCTCTTCACGGGACGCGGGCCGGCCGCCGTTGACGTACCGCATGACCTCGGGGTCGTTGTCGAGCGCCACCACGTCGTCCAGATCGTGCTCCGTGACCGTACGCAGCACCAGCCGGGGTGTTTCCAGGAAGACCGTCATGGGCAGGATGCTGCGTTCGCGCGCCACCGTCCCGCAACGTGATTCCGGCGTGTGACGCACGCCCGCCCGGGTAGGCGCACACGATGAGTACGAGCAGCGCCCGGGCCGTACGAGCCGGCCGCCGGACCGTCGACATCCACCGCCCCGACAAGGTGCTCTTCCCGGACGAGGGGATCACCAAGGCCGACCTGGCCGGCTACTACCGCTCCGTCGCGCCCTTCATGCTGCCGCACCTGCGCGGCAGGCCCCTGATGCTCGAACGGCATCCCGACGGCATCGACGGCCCCCGCTTCATGCAGAAGGACGCCCCCGACAGCTACCCCGACTGGATCCACCGCGTCGAGGTACCCAAGGAGGGCGGCACCGTCACCCACACCGTGTGCGACGACACCGCCACCCTCGTCCACCTCGCCGACCAGGCCTGCGTCACCCTGCACCGCTGGCAGTCCAGGGCCGACCGGCTCCACCGGCCCGACCGCATGGTGTTCGACCTCGACCCTCCCAAGGACGACTTCGACGCCGTACGCCGCGCCGCCCACCTCCTCGGCGAGCTGCTCGACGCGCTCAAGCTGCCCTCCGCGCTCATGACCACCGGCTCCAAGGGCCTGCACGTCATCGTCCCGCTCGACGGGCACAGCGAGTTCGACGACGTACGCGCCTTCGCCCGGGACGTCGCCGACACCCTCGCCGCGGCGCACCCCGGTGAACTCACCACCGCCCCGCGTAAACAGGCCCGCGGCGACCGTCTCTACCTGGACGTCCAGCGCAACGGCTACGCGCAGACCGCCGTCGCGCCCTACTCGGTACGCGCCAGGCCGGGCGCCCCCGTCGCCACGCCCCTGCGCTGGGACCAGCTCGACGACCCGGCCACCCACGCCCGCCGCTGGACCGTCGCCACCGTACTCGAACAGGCCCGCAGCGCCCCCTGGGACGGCTCCGCGCTCCGCGCCCGCGCCCTCGGTCCGGCCCGCCGACGCCTCGACGCACTGCGCTGACAGCACACCGAGCCCGGGCCAAGGGTTTGCGGATCCGAGTCACGGCAACCCGAAGAGCGAGGCATTCATGGCGAACACACCAGAAGACACACAGAACACCCAGAAGGACACCAGCGCCCGGGCGACCAGCGCCCGGGCACAACAACAGTCCCAGGAACAACCGCCGAGCCCCATGAAGGTGTTGCGGGGCGCATGCGCCCAGCTCGCCGAGCTGACCGGTATGGAAGCCGAGTCGGTGTCGTCGTTCGAACGCACGGAGGACGGCTGGACCCTGAACGTCGAGGTCCTCGAACTGGCACGTGTCCCCGACACGATGAGCCTGCTCGCCTCGTACGAGGTCGAGCTCGACGCACACGGTGAGCTCAGCGGCTACCGGCGCGTCCGCCGCTACGAGCGCGGGCGGTCGGACCGTTCCTAGAGAGGGAGGCACCCCACCATGACCGTTGTCCCGGCACAGCAAGGCGGCGGCGGCGCCCGCGGCACCAGCGGCCTGTACGACGTCCTCGAACTCGTCCTGGACCGCGGACTCGTCATCGACGCGTTCGTCCGCGTGTCCCTGGTCGGCATCGAGATCCTGAAGATCGACGTACGGGTCGTCGTCGCCAGCGTCGACACCTACCTCCGCTTCGCCGAGGCCTGCAACCGCCTCGACCTGGAGGCGGGCCCCCGCAAGGACCCCGGACTGCCCGACCTGGTCGGTGAGATGACCGAGTCCGGCGCCCGAGGAAAGTCCAAGGGGGCGCTTTCCGGAGCCGCCGAAACCATCTCCGACGCCCTGAAGGGCTCGTCCAGTGGTTCGTCCAGTGGTTCGTCGAGCCGCTCGACGTCCCGCAAGAAGGAGGAGCAGGAGTGAGCACGTACGTCTACGGCATCGCCCGCAGCTCCCACCCCGCCCTCCCCGAGAAGATGGGCGGCATCGGCGACCCGCCGCAGCCCGTCCGCGTCCTCGTCCACGGGGCGCTCGTCGCGCTCGTCAGCGACGCGCCCGAGGACCTCAGGCCCAAGCGGCGCGACCTGATGGCACACCAGAACGTGCTCGCCGAGGCGGGCGCGGGCGGCGCGGTGCTGCCCATGCGGTTCGGCGGCATCTCGCCCGACGACGACGCGGTCCTCGCCGTCCTCGGCGAGCGCGAGGAGCACTACCTGGAGCGGCTGCGCGCCCTCGACGACAAGGTCGAGTACAACGTGAAGGCCAGCCACGACGAGGAAGCCGTCCTGCACCGGGTGCTCGCCGACAACCCCGAGCTGCGGGGGCTCAGCGAGGCCAACCGCGCGGCCGGCGGCGGCACCTACGAACAGAAGCTGGCCCTCGGCGAACGCGTCGCGGCCGCCGTCCAGCAGCGTGAGGCGAGCGACGCGGTACTCATCCAGGAGTCGCTGCAGCCCGAAGCCGCCGACGTCAGGCCCGGCCCGGAGAGCGGCGCCTGGCTGGCGAACATCTCGTTCCTGGTGGAGCGCGACCGCGCCGACGGCTTCGTCGCCGCGATCGACAAGCTCCAGCAGGCCCACCACCACCTCGTGCTGCAGGTGAACGGCCCGCTGCCGCCCTACAGCTTCGTGGAGTGAGAGGAAAGGGACCCGAGCATGGGCCTGCTGGGAGAACTGCTGCTCCTGCCGGCGGCGCCCCTGCGCGGCACCGCCTGGGTGCTGCGCCAGGTGGTGGCGGAGGCCGAGCGGCAGTACTACGACCCCGCCGCCGTACAGCGCGAACTCGCCCGCCTCAATGAGCTGCTGGAGGCGGGCGAGATCGACGAAGAGGAATTCGACCGCCGGGAGGACGAGCTCCTCGACCGCCTGGAGAAGGGTCCGAGACAGTCATGACCACCCCACGCCCCAGCGGCCTGCCCAGCCCGTACGCGTCGGACGGCAGCAGCGCCAACCTCGCCGACATCCTGGAACGCGTCCTCGACAAGGGCGTCGTCATCGCCGGTGACATCAAGATCAACCTGCTGGACATCGAGCTGCTGACCATCAAGCTGCGCCTCGTCGTCGCGTCCGTCGACCGCGCCAAGGAGATGGGCATCGACTGGTGGGAGAGCGACCCGGCGCTCTCCTCCCGCGCCCGTGGCAGCGAACTCGCCCGCGAGAACGCCGACCTGCAGCGCCGGATCGCCGAACTGGAGGGACGCACCGTATGAGCACCGACCGGCTGCGTTACGTCTACGCCGTCACACGCCCCTTCGACGGCGTCCTGCCGGAGGGTGCCCATGGCATCGACGGCGAACCGCCCCGGCTGCTGCGCCACGGCGACCTGGTCGCCGTCACCGGCGCCGTCCCGGCCGAGGAATTCGACGAAGCGCCGCTGCGCGCCCGCCTGGAGGACCTCGACTGGCTGGCCGGCACCGCGCGCGCCCATGACGCGGTGATCTCCGCCCTGTCCACCGTGACCTGCCCGCTCCCGCTGCGGCTCGCGACGGTCTGCCGGGACGACAGCGGCGTGCGGCGCCTCCTGGAGGAGGGCCACGACCGGTTCCTACGGGCGCTCCAGCGGCTGGACGGCCGGGTCGAATGGGGCGTCAAGGTGTACGCGGAGCCCGGTGCCGCGCAGCGGGAGGAGGAACCGGCGGCCCCCGCGCGCGAGGCGAGCGGCCGGGACTACCTGCGCCGCCGGCTGCACGCCCGCCGCAGCCGCGACGGCGACTGGCAGCGCGCCGACGCCCTGTGCCGCCGGCTGCACACCGAGCTGTCCCGCTGCGCGGAAGCCGGCACCGTCCACCGCCCCCAGGACGCCCGGCTCTCCGGCGTCCCCGGGGTCAACGTCCTCAACGCCGCCTACCTGGTGGACCGCGCGCGCAGCGAGCAGTTCGTCGAGCTGGTCGACCGGGCCTCCGAGCCCGGCGTGCGCGTGGAGCTCACCGGGCCCTGGGCCCCGTACTCCTTCGCCGGCATCGCGGAGGAGGAGGCCCACGAGACCCAGGAGGCCGGCCGGTGACCGCCCCCGTGGCACGGGCGGCTCCGGAACCCCTGGCCGAACGGCGTATCGCGCTGGTCGACCTGCTGGACCGGCTGCTGGCGGGCGGCGTGGTGCTCACGGGTGACCTCACCCTCAGCATCGCCGACGTCGACCTCGTACGCGTCGACCTCAAGGCCCTCATCAGCTCGGTCAGCGAGGACGTCCCCTCGCCCTGGGAACCGATCCGCGAGGTGCGCCCGTGACCACGCAGCGCCGCAAGGTGGAGCTCGACCCCGACACCGTGGAACGCGACCTCGCACGGCTCGTCCTGACGGTCGTGGAGCTGCTGCGGCAGCTCATGGAGCGGCAGGCGCTGCGGCGCGTGGAGGGCGGGGACCTCACCGAGGAGCAGGAGGAGCGGATCGGGCTGACGCTCATGCTGCTGGAGGACCGCATGGAGCTCCTGCGGACGCGGTTCGGACTCGAGCCGGAGGACCTCAACCTCGATCTGGGGCCGCTCGGCCCACTTCTGTGACCATCAGGAACCCTGAGCCGCCCCTCCGCCCCTCCGCCCTTCCGAGCGCCCCGGGTCGAACGCGTACGCGGGCGGACCGGCGCTAGGTGGACCGGGGGAAATTCGTGCGCGTCGCCCCCTCACCGGCGCGCGCGGGCGGCCGGATCAGCAGATCATCGGACGCGTGGTCGCAGTCCACGCCGCACGGCCGCCGGCGATGCAGGGAAAGGCTCCGACATGCCCGTCGTCAACGTCGTCACCAGCGCAGGACGCCGCGTGCTCACCGGTGCGGTGTGCGCCGGACTCCTCCTGGCGGGCTGCGCCGCCCCCCGGACGGCCCAGGGCCCCGCCGTCGCGGAAGGCGAGAAGACGACGGCATCCGCGGCCTCCCCGGCGCCCGGCGCCCCCGTGCCGGCGCGACCCGCCGAGATCCCCGGCCTCGGGCCCGCCACCCGCTCGCACATCCCCGCCACCAGCAGCCAGGCGCTCGTCGTCAAGGGCGACGGTCCGCACTCCGACCAGTCGACCGCCGTCCTGTACGAGCGCGACGCGGCGACCGGCTGGAAGGCGGTCAGCCAGCCGTGGCCCGCGCACAACGCCCTGCGCGGCTGGACGGCCCACCACCGCGCCGGAGACCTGCGGACGCCCATCGGGGTGTTCGCCCTGGGCGACGCCGGAGGAGCCCTGCCCGACCCGGGCACGCGGCTGCCCTACGACCAGAGCGAGGAGTTCAACCTGTCCGGCACGGGGTTCCTGGGCGAACCGCTGGAGGGGTCCTTCGACCACGTCGTGGCCATCGACTACAACCGCGTCCCCGGCACCTCGCCCCTGAACAAGGTCCGCCCTCTCGGCCTCGGCAAGGGCGGCGGCGTCTGGATCCACGTCGACCACGGCGGGCCCACCCGCGCCTGCATCTCCCTCCAGCGGGACGACATGCGGCAGTTGCTGCTCGCGCTGGACCCGGCGAAGAAACCGGTGATCGTCATGGGTGACGCGGGGACGCTCGGCCGGTGACGACGGCGGTTCACGGCAGCATCCGCGGACGGTAGACCGTCAGCGCCTCGTCGTCCTTGTCCACCACCAACTCCGGCGGAGACTCGACGACTTCACCGTCGTACGCCAGCGGCGTCCCCGGCGCCAGGCCCGACACCCGCACCCGCCGCAGCTGCTCGGCCGCGTGCACCGGCGACCGGCTGAGGGGCCCCGCGAGCGCGGCCGCCAGCAGCCGCAGCCCCGGCAGCCGGCCGGCGTGCACCACCCGCACGTCCAGCAGGCCGTCGGCGAGGTCGTAGCGGCGGCCCGGCGTGGGGCCCATGCGCCGGTAGACGCAGTTCCCGGCGAACAGCAGCCACAGGGGGCGCCGCCGGCCGTGCACCTCCGCCTCCAGCGGATGCTCGCCGCGCAGCACGTGCCACGCGGCCAGGACGCCGGCGGGCCAGCCGCCGATCCGGGGCGACCAGCGCTCCCGGAGCCGTACCAGCTCGGGGTAGACGCCCAGGCTGAAGGTGTTGAGGAAGTACCCGTACGGCGCGCCGTCCGGCCCCGGGGCGAACCGCCCCAGGTCCACCCGGACCGCGTCGCCCGCGGCCAGCGCGCGGCAGGTGTCGTGGACCGACTCGATGCCCAGGTCGTACGCGAAGTGGTTGAGGGTGCCGCCCGGGAACACCGCGAGCGGCAGACCGTACCGGGCGGCCACCGCGGCGGCCCGGTTGACCGTGCCGTCGCCGCCCAGGACGCCCAGGGCCCGGCACCGCCCGGACGCGGCGGCCTTCTCCAGCGCGTCCGGCACGTCGTCCGGGTCGCACTCCAGCACCTCGGCGCGTGGCAGCGCGTCCCGTACGAGCGCGGCCGTGTCCCCGGAGCCGGAGGCCCGGTTGGCGACGACCACCAGATCGGCGCCGCCGGGCAGGGCGGGCGCGTCGGCGTGCGGGCGGCCCGGGGCGGGCAGCTGCGACCGGGTCGGCACGATCCCGCGTACGGCGAAGGCGGCGCCCACCCCGAGCGCGGCGCCGACGAGCACGTCGCTCGGATAGTGCACGCCCGTGTAGACGCGCGACAGCGCCACGGCGGCGGCGACCGGCGCCACGGCCGCGCCCCAGCCCCTGGACTCCAGCAGGACGCCCGTCGCGAAGGCCGCGGCGGACGCGGAGTGCCCGGACGGGAACGACGTGGTGAACGGCTGCTTCTTCAGCTGCCGCACCAGCGGTACGGCGTCCCGCACCGGCCGGGTGCGGCGTACGGACCGCTTGCCGACCGTGTTGATGGCCGCGGACGCCAGCGCCAGTGACGCCACACCGCGCACGGCCGCCCGCCGCGATCGCGCGCCCCGCCCGAGGACGGCCATTCCGGCCGCCGCGCCGAACCACAGCAGCCCATGGTTGGCCGCGTGACTCAGCCGGGGCAGCACCCGGTCGCCGCCCGGCCAGTGCCGGGTGGCGACCCGGTGAAAGACCTCCCGGTCCCAGGCGCTGAGCCGGGCGGTCACCCGGTCACGGACGGTCTCGGCCGGCTGCACGCCGTAGGAAGCGACCATGCCCCGCGCGTACCCGGCCGACCCCCCGCCCACGCGTGCCCGCCCTGCCTGCCGGTGCCCTTGCCCCGGGGCCGGGCCGGCGACCGACCGGCCGGGCGACGGGGCCGGGGCGCGGGCGCGGTCAGGCCGGGGCGGCTTCCCGCTCGCGTTCCTTTTCCGCGTACGGCCAGCGCAGCAGCGCGCCGAGGCCGCCGACCGGGACGTCGTCGTCGATCTCGGGGCGTACGCGCAGCACCTCCGCGCCGGTCATGATCGCCGAGCGGAGCAGGGCGTCGTCGGCGCGGGCGGGCAGGGGTTCCCGTTCGCCCAGGTAGTGCGTGTCGCTGCGGCGCACCGCGATCTGGTCCGGTTCGGCGCCCACCCACACCTGGCGGTGCGCGTCGGGCCCCTCGGGCCGGATGAGCAGCTCGGCGATGCGGTGCTCGCGGGCCGCCTCGACCAGCGCGGGCACGCCCTCGGCCGCGGCCTGCCCGGCGCCGGCGGTCGAACGGGCGGACCGGAAGCGGTCCAGCTCCTCCTCGGCCAGCCGCCGCAGGTGCTCCTGGCGGGCCGCTTCCACGTCCTCGTCCAGCAGCCGCACGCTCTTGCCCGCGCCCCGCGCCCGGCTCCCGTGCTCGCTCTCCACGGCCAGTGGGCGCACCTCGGCGGGCAGCCGCTCGTGCACGGAGTGCCGTTCACGGACGTCGCCGGTGAGCACTATCAGATCCGCGCCCGTCTCCTCCTCGCACTCGGCGAGGGCCTCCGCGATGCGCTCCGCGTTCTCCTCCCACGTGTTGTCCACACTGAGCTGGAAGTGACGCTCGGACCAGTCCGCCGAGCCGGTGCGGTGAATGGGCCAGTCCCTGCCCTCCACATGACCGGCCGGACGGCCGCCCAAGGGGCTGCGCAGCTCCAGCTCGGCACCGGTGCGGTCGATGTAGGCGACCAGGCAGACGGGTTCCTGCGCCGCCAGGTCCAGCAGCGGGCTCAGCCGGGGCAGCGCCGCCCACGTCACATCGGCGGGGGCGACGGGGCGCCGCGTCAGCGGCGGGTCGAGGACGACCTCGCCGTGTGCTGCGAACACCGCACGCCCGGCCTCGCCCGGAGGCCGGGGCCAGTCGGTCAGCGCGTCGTGCACGGCCCGCTCGGTCGCCGGGTCGCATCCCTGGGCGCGGAGTTCACGGCAGACCTCCCTGGCCTGCAGCTCACGTCGCTCCCTGGCGGACTCGTCGAACCCGGTGGTGTCCAGGTAGACGCTGGCCCACGGCCCGGGACGGTCGAAGAGAGTGGCGAGAAAGGCGACTTGCATGGCTCCCTCCCGGAGGCCGGAATGTGCGTCCGGGACGGGTACCCGGCAGACCATCGGCCACACAGGTCACTCGCCTGGCGCCCGCCGCCGGAGCCGGGAAGAGTGGACCGGGTGACATCAGTGGATCCACGGAGGTGACCCCCGATGCCGAACCCCCATGTGCCCGGCACGCTCCTGACCCGGCACGGCGAGGCGCTCGACCTGTTCGGCGCGCGGGTGCACGCCGTGCGCCCCGACCAGTGGGACGCCCCGACGCCCTGCACCGAATGGTCGGTACGCGACCTCGTCAACCACCTCACCGCCGAGCAGTTGTGGGTGGGACCGCTGGTACGGGAGCGGCGCACCGTCGCGCAGGTCGGTGACGCCTTCGACGGCGACGTCCTGGGCGACGACCCGGCCGCCGTCTGGGACCGGGCGGCGGCCGACGCGCGCGAGGCGTTCCTGGAGAAGGGCGCGCTGGACCGCACGGTCCACCTCTCGTCCGGACCGACGCAGGCCACCGCGTACTGCTCGCAGATGATCGCGGACCTCGTCATCCACGCCTGGGACCTGTCCCGGGCGATCGGCGCGGACGAGCGACTGCCGCAGGACCTGGTGGAATTCGCCGTACAGGAGGTGTCCCCGTACGCGGACGACCTCGCCGGCAGCGGTCTGTTCGCCACGCGGCTGAAGCCGCCGCCGGGCGCCGACGAGCAGACGAAGCTGCTCGCCATGGTCGGACGCGGCGCATGACGCACGCATGACGAGGCTCCTCGTCCGCCGCGCGGGACGAGGAGCCGGCCCTGGGTGTACGCGTCAGCCCGAGGCCTTGGCGAACTCCGCCGTGAACGTCTCGCAGAACGCCTTGAGGTCGTCCGGCTTGCGGCTGGTGATCAGCGTGCTGGGCCGCGCCCCGCACACCTTCACCTGCTCGTCCACCCACTCGCCGCCGGCGTTGCGGATGTCGGTCCTCAGGCTCGGCCAGGACGTGAGCGTCCGGCCGCGCACCACATCGGCCTCCACCAGCGTCCACGGCCCGTGGCAGATGGCCGCGACCGGCTTGCCCGCCTCGAAGAAGTCCCGGACGAACGCGACGGCCTTGTCGTCCATCCGCAGGAAGTCCGGGTTGGCGACGCCGCCGGGCAGCACCAGGCCGCCGAAGTCCGCGACGGAGGTGTCGGCGACGGTCCGGTCCACGGGGAAGGTGTCCGCCTTGTCGAGGTGGTGGAACGCCTGGATCTCGCCCGGCTTCGTCGAGACGAGAACGGGCGTGTCACCGGCGTCCTTCACGGCCTGCCAGGGGTCGGTGAGCTCCACCTGTTCGACGCCTTGGGGCGCCACGAGAAACGCGATCTGCACAGTGGTTCCTTTCTGGCTGTCATCCGGGTTCGGTGTTCGGCTCGGCCCGGCTGATGTCGGCGAGCGCGGAGTGCGGGTCCTGCGACACGGCCAGGTCCCCGATGCTGACCATGCCGAGCGGGCGGCCGTCCTCCACGACGGGCAGCCGGCGGACGGCGTGGCGCCGCATCAGGTCGACGGCGGCGGCGACCTCGTCGTCGGGGGAGACACAGACGGGATCGGGGGTGCACACCGACACGGCGTCGACGGTGAGGGGGTCGGCGCCGTCGGCGACCGCGCGAAGCGCGATGTCGCGGTCGGTGACCACGCCCACGAGCCGGTCGCCGTCCGCCACCAGCACATCGCCGATGTCCTGGGCGCGCATCAGCTGCGCCGCCTCGACGAGCGACGCGTCGGGGCGCACCGTCGCCACGCCCGGCGTCATGACGTCCCTCACGAGCTGTGCCATGGCTGTCTGCCTCCCTGATTCCCGCCTCTTCTTCCCTCCACGTGACGCCGCCCGGGGTACCCGTGCCGGGATCCTTCATGCCCGGTTACGCACGGTGTCCCTACGCCGGGTGCGGTGGCCGCACCAGTGCCACGGCCACCTCCTGGACGCTGCGGTACGTGCGGTCGCCGGGCAGCCCCGCCACCCGCTCCATGAGCGGATCGGGTGCGTGCCGCTCCCGCAGGATGCGCAGGAGGTCGCCGCGGTGCGCCGGGAACGGCGTACGGGCCAGATGCCGGCCCAGTTCCAGGCGCAGTGCCTCGAACGGGTCGGTGTGGACCCGGGGCGGTGCCAGTTCCGGGTCGTCCTCGGCAACCGGCTCCGGGTCGTGCCACTCCTCGGTCCTCGTCGGGTGCCCGGACCTGAGCAGCCCCTTGAGCTGGTGCTTCATCTCATCGTCCTGGCGGCGGCTGAGCCGGTCGCTGCCTCGCTGCATGGCGCCCTCCACGATCTTCCGTGTGCGGTCGCCGGGCGGGTACCCGGCCCGGCGCGGGCAAACCCGGGTTTGGCGGCCCAGGCAGCGGGGGACTCGCCGCTGCGGCTGAGCGGCCCATGGGTGGCAGGGGAGAAGAAGGCCTTCGGGCGCGGACGGCGGTCCGCGCCCGAAGGCCTTCCGGTACCCGGCCGGACCAGGGGCAGGAACGTTTCCGTCACGGGGGGTTTGTCTTCCGTTACGGGGGAGACCCGGCCCCCAGACGGAAGGACCGGGTCAATGGGACTGCTATCCGTACTGGTTCCGCTGCTGCTACCGCCCGCGATGCTCGGCGTCGTCGTGGCCATGGGGCGTTACGAGGAACTCATGCTGCCGGAACCGGGGGAGGAGGCCGGCGTGGAGGGGGCCGGCGCCCTCACGCCTTCCCGCCCGGCAGGAACTCCTGCACCTTCGCCTTCAGCCCCTGCTTCACGACCGCGCCACGCTCGGCGTCGCCCTTTGCGAGGGCCGCGACGGTCGACTCGAGCTGCTGCCAGGTCGCATGCGGCGGGATCGGCGGTACGGACGGGTCGGTGACGAACTCGACGACCGCCGGGCCGTCCGCCGCCAGCGCCATCCGCCAGGCGCTCTCCACCTCGTCCGGCTTCTCCACCCGCAGGCCGGTCAGCCCGATCGACTCGGCGAACAGCGCGTAGGGCACGTCCGGCAGTTCCTGGGACGGCAGGAACGACGGTGCGTTGCCCATGGCGCGCAGCTCCCAGGTCACCTGGTTGAGGTCCCGGTTGTTCCACACGCCGATGACGAGGCGCGGATCGTCCCACTGGTGCCGGTACTTGGCGGCGGTGATCAGCTCCGCCAGCCCGTTCATCTGCATCGCGCCGTCCCCCACCAGCGCCACCACCGGCCGGTCCGGGTGCGCGAACTTCGCACCGATCGCGTACGGCACCCCGCACCCCATCGTGGCGAGGGTCCCCGACAGTGAGCCGCGCATGTCGCCGCGCATCGCGATGTGCCGGGCGTACCAGTTCGCGACCGACCCGGAGTCGGAGGTCAGCAGCGTCCGCTCCGGCAGCAGCGGTGACAGCGCCCGCGCCACGTACTCGGGGTTGACGGGGTCGGCCGACACGCTCGCCCGCCGCTCCATGACCTCTTCCCAGCGCCGTACCGACTTCTCGGTCTTCTCCCGCCAGCCGCGCTTCTTGTTCCGGCGCAGGAGCGGGATCAGCCGGCGCAGTGTGGCGCGCGCGTCGCCGATGAGGTTCACCTCGTACGGGTAGCGCATCCCGGCCATGTGCGGGTCGAGGTCGATCTGCACCGCCCGCGCCTGCCCGTACTCCGGCAGGAACTGGCTGTAGGGGAAGCTGGAGCCGATCGTCAGCAGCGTGTCGCAGCCCTGCATCAGCTCCCAGGACGGGCGGGTGCCGAGCAGGCCGATCGACCCGGTGACGTAGGGCAGTTCGTCGGACAGGGCGTCCTTGCCGAGCAGCGCCTTGGCGACGCCCGCGCCGAGCAGGTCGGCGACTTCCTCGACCTCCGCGCGGGCCGCGGCCGCGCCCTGGCCGATCAGGATGGCCGGCTTCTCGCCGGAGTTCAGCACCTCGGCGGCCCGCTCCAGGGCGTCGTCGGCGGGCACTGCCGTCCAGGCGCTGCGGTCCAGGCTGGAGGGCACCATCTTGAACTCGTGCGTGGGCGGGGTGTATTCGAGCTCCTGCACATCGCCCGGCACGATCACCACGGTCGGGCAGCGGCGCGCGTACGCCGTGCGGATCGCCCGGTCGAGGACGTTCGGCAGCTGCTCGGGGACGTTCACCGTGGCGATGAAGTCGGAGGCGACGTCCTTGAACAGCGAGTGGAGGTCGACCTCCTGCTGGTACGAGCCGCCCATCGCGCTGCGGGCGGTCTGGCCGACGATCGCCACCACCGGCACGTGGTCGAGCTTGGCGTCGTACAGCCCGTTCAGCAGGTGGATCGCGCCCGGCCCCGAGGTCGCCACGCACACCCCGAGCCGGTGCCCGAACTTGGCGTACCCGACCGCCTCGAACGCGGCCATCTCCTCGTGCCGGGCCTGGATGAAGCGGGGCCGGTTCTCGGCGCGGCCCCAGGCGGCGATCAGTCCATTGATCCCGTCACCCGGATAGCCGAACACGTACTCGACATCCCAGTCGCGCAGCCGCGCGAGAATCACGTCGGCGACATCCTTGCTCATCAGCGGTCCTCCTGAGCCTCTCCGGTCGGGTCGGTACTCGCCGGTAACTTCTCTGGTGTTCCGGCAGTACGGGCCCGGGTACCGGGCCTCGAAGAGCGGAAACGCCCGAACGCGGCCAGCATGGAATCAGGAGTTTGCCGGGGTCGGCCCCGGGCATGCGCATCTCGTGCTTCGGACCGGAGGCACGTCCACAGGAGCGGTGATCCGTTCCGGGCGTGTCCCCTGCCCGGAGAAAGGAGCTCTCCTCGGGGTGACAGCCAACCGTCAGCACCGTTCAGGGAGCTGAAAAGCATCATGCCTACCCTCGCTCACACGAAGCATCCGCACGACGACGCCCCCGACACCGCCGAGGCGTTCCAGCGCCTGGCCACCCTGCCCGAGGGGGAGGAACGGGAAGCCGTCCGACAGGACATCGTCCGCGCCTGGCTGCCCATGGCGGACCGGCTCGCCGGCCGGTTCCGCAACCGCGGCGAGTCCCTGGAGGACCTCAAGCAGGTCGCCGCCCTCGGCCTGGTCAAGGCCGTGGACCGGTACGACCCCGAACGCGGCGCGGCCTTCGAGAGCTTCGCCGTACCCACCATCACCGGCGAGATCAAGCGCCACTTCCGTGACCACATGTGGACGCTCCACGTCCCGCGCCGCGTCCAGGACCTGCGGGGCCGCGTCCGCACCGCCTACCAGGAGCTCTCGCACTCGGTCGGAGGCCGCGCTCCCACCGTGTCCGAGATCGCCAAGAAGGCCGGCATGACCGAGGAGGAAGCCGTCGCCGGGCTGGAGGCCCTCGACAGCTTCACCGCCCTCTCCCTGGACGCGGAGCTTCCCGGCACCGAGGACGGATACACCCTCGTCGACGCGCTCGGCGGCCCCGACCCGGCCCTCGACGTTGTCATCGACCGCGAATCGGTCAAGCCGCGCCTGCGCAACCTGCCCGAACGCGAACAGAAAATCCTCTACATGCGGTTCTTCCGCGACATGACCCAGAGCCGGATCGCCGAGGACCTCGGCATCTCCCAGATGCACGTGTCCCGGCTGATCAGCCGCTGCTGCACCCAGATGCGGGAGGACATCATGCGGGACGTCGCCGCATAGCGAGCGCGATGTGGCGGGACATCACATCGGCGGCCTGCCCCTCCGCCATCGAGAACGCCCGTCTCGCGCCCGTACGCAGCAGCGTCAGCACGCCCAGCACGCCACCGTCCTCCCGAGGCAGCGGCAGGCACAGCAGCGAGCTGACCTCGGCCCGCACCAGCACCGACGCGCCCGAGGCGTCCTCGCCCAACGCGAGGACGTCCTCGGGCCGCACCTGCAAGGAGGCCGACCCGCCCCGGGCCGCCTCCACCACCAGCGGGCAGGCCTCCGGGTCCTGCTCCGCGACCGCCTTCACCAGCGGCGCGAACGCCTCGTCCGGCGGCCCCAGCGCCACGGCCCGCCGCAGCGGCCGCCCCGGCCCGGACGTGTCCGCCACCACCCAGTCCGCGAACCGGCCGTGCAGCACCCGCGCGGCCGCCCGCAGCGCCGCCTCCGCGTCCCCCGGCGGGGAGCTCAGCAGCGCGACCGCCATCGCGTCCACCAGGTCCATCATCCCGGCGCGCTGCGTGGCCTCCGCCAGATCGGGCGGCAGCAGCCGGCGCCCCACCGCCCCGGCGGTCGCCGGCGCCGCCGTCCCCGACACCCCCGGCTGGAGCACCACGAGCACGGTGGGCTGCGGCTCGCCCGGCAGCTGCAGGGCGACCAGGGAGGCCCGCACCGGCTCGTGCGGCCGCTGCTGGAGCCGTACGGTCACGCTGCGGGCGCCCTCGCCGCGCGCCGTGGCCGCCGCCTGCGTACGGAAGGGGGCCCGGTCGCCGGAGACCAGCAGCCCGGCCAGCGGGCGGCCGGTGGCGTAACCGGCGCGGACCCCGGTCAGACCCGTCGCGGCGAAGTTCATCCGGCGTACCACCGTGTCGCGGTCGACCAGCGCGACCGGCAGGGGCAACCGCTGGAACAGCGTCCTCAGCAGCTGCCGCTCCTGCCGGTCGGCCGACGTGCCGTCCGGGGCCCTGGCGGCGAGCCGCTCGTAGCGCGGCCAGAGCGACTCTGCCGCATGCTGGAGTTCGAAGAGCGCCGCGTCCAGGACACCCTGCTGCTCGGCCGGCGGAAGAGCGCGGGCGGAGCGCAGCTCGGCGACCCGTCGTACAAAATCCGCGAGGTCCTCGCCGAACTCGTCCGTCTGCGTCATGGAAGCACCGTAACCGGACCACGGAGCCGACGGGAACGGCCGTTTCGCGCTGCGGGCACGGGGCAGCCGGAGCGAGAGAGGAGTGGTGCGCCATGTTCGCCGAGCAGGAGTACGAAGGCCCGGAACCGGCATCCACCGCACGCAAGCTGCAGCAACTGACCGAGCAGTGCGTACGCTCCGTCCCCGCCTGCTGCGGAGCCGTCGCGACGCTCAGCGACGCCGACGGTGACGGCGAACGCCGCACCAGCGCCACGCACCCCGATCTCGCGGCCCTCGTCTCGGTCCAGCTCGACTCCGGCGACGGCCCCATCAGGGCCGCCCTCGACAGCGGCGAACCGGTCGACGCGGAGGACCTGCTGACGGACGAACGCTGGCCCGACTACCGGGCGATGGCCCTCGGCTCCGGCGTACGCGCCAGCGTCACGCTCCCCTACCACCGGGCCGGCATGGACATCACCCTCAACCTGTACGGCTTCCGGCCCGGCTCCCTGGAGCACGCCGCACACGGCTGCGTCGCGCTCCTCGGCGAGGAGATCACGGCCGGCCTGGCCCGCGACCGGCGGTACCGCGCCGCCCTCACCGAGGTCGGTCAGCTCGCCACGGCGCTGCGCTCCCGGCCGGTGATCGACCAGGCCGGCGGCATCGTGATGCACGTCCTCGGCTGCGACGCCGACGAGGCGTACGGCGTGCTGCGGCACGTCTCGCAGCTCACCAACCGCAAGCTCGCCGACGTCGCGGCGGGCGTCGTACGCACCCGGGGGCGCGGCCTGGAGAAGGAACTGGCCCGCCTGGCACCCCGTGGATGACGGTGCGGCGGAATCCCGGAGCGGCGATTTGTGAAGAACCTCCGTATAAAGGGCTGTGGGGCTGGGCACATGTCCCCGGACCACCAGCGGCGGAGCTCCAGCGGCGGAGGTGAGGGCATGCGGCAGCCGGACACCCGAGGGCGCGGACCCGTCCGCTACGGGCCCCCCGCGCCGGAACCCGGCCTGCCCGTCCTGCCCGAGCTGGCCGCCGTCCTCGCGGCCGCCGCCCACCGCACCGAACCCGAACCGCCCGGCGGCGGCGCCGTGCTGCGCGACGCGGCCTGCGGCTACTGGTGGCGGCGCGGCCTGCGCTGCCACCCCGAGGACCTGGCCGCCGCGCCCGGCGCCCAGCCGCTGCTGTCGGCGCTCATGGCCGCCCACGGCGGCGACGTCCTCATGCCCCGGCCCTGCCCCGCCTGGTGGACCCCCCAGGCCCGGCTCCTGGGCCGGCCCGCCTACCACGTGCCGACGCCCGCCGAGTGCGGTGGCGTACCCGACCCGTACGCGCTGCTGGAGACCGTACGGCGGGTCCGCGCCGAAGGCGGCCACCCGGCGGTCCTGCTGCTCTCCGTCGCCGACGACCCCACCGCCACCGTCGCGCCGCCCGAGGTGGTGCGCGAGGCGTGCGAGGCGGCCGTCGCCGAGGGCCTGCACATCATCAGCGACGAGACCTGGCGCGACACCCTGCACGACCCGCACGACACCGTGCTCGTCAGCCCCGCCGAGATGTGCCCCGACGACGTCACCGTCCTCTGCGACCTGGCCGGCTCCCTCACCCCCGCAGCCTGGCCCGCCGCCATCGCCCGCTTCCCGCACACCGGGCCCGGCCCCGCCCGCCGCGCCCGCACCCTGGACCGGCTCACCGCGCTCGGCGCCCAGGTCGCCGCCCCCGTCGCCGCGGCCGCCGCCCACGCGCTCGGCGAACCGGAGGAGGTCACCACCCGGGCGCGCGCCACCGCCGCGCTGCACGCGCGCGTGGCGGCCGCCGCGCACCACACGGTGCTGACCGCCGGGGCGCTCGCCCTGCCGCCCCGGGCGGGGCGGCACCTGTACGCCGACCTCGGGCCGCTGCGCGGCCGCCTCGCCGAGCGCGGCGTGACCGACTCCATGGAACTGGAGGAGTACCTGACGGACCGCCTCGGCGTGCTCACACCCGGCGGCCACCGGTTCGGCGACGAGCTCGGCGCGCTGCGGGTGCGCCTGGCGACTTGGCCCCTGCTGGGAGCAACCCCCGAGGAGCGCACGGAGTCCCTCACGGCGGAGACCTCCACAGCGGCGGATCTGCTGGAATCACCGCACGTGGCCCAAGCGTTGGACAGGTTCGGTTCTGCTTTTCACGAACTTCAGGAACCACGGTGAACGGAGCTGGCAGATGACGGAACAGACGGCACCCACCGAGCACCCCTCCGCGGACCGGGCCCCGGCCGGGCGCCCCGAGCACACCCCAGGCGGCGGCCCACGCCCCCTCGGCCAGATCCGCACCTGGCCGAGATCCTTCGCCGACCGGCTGACCGCTCCGCTCCCCGGCGTACGGGCCATGGCCAGGCTCGCGCGCGAGGGAGCGGTGCGGCCCACCGCCGAAGGCCTCCGGGACATCCCGCACCTGCCGTTCGAGCCCCAGCCCATTCCCGACGTGGAGCCCGGCACCGTCGCCGTCACCTGGGCCGGGCACGCCAGCTGGATCCTCTGTATCGGCGGGCTCACCGTCCTCACCGACCCCGTCTGGTCCCGCCGCATCCTCGGCACGCCCGCCCGCATCACGCCCGTCGGCGTGCGGTGGGAGGACCTGCCGCCCGTCGACGCCGTCGTCATCAGCCACAACCACTACGACCACCTGGACGCCCCCACCGTAAGAAGACTGCCCCGCGACACCCCGGTCTTCGTCCCCGCCGGCCTCGGCCGCTGGTTCCGCCGCCGCCGCTTCACCCACGTCACCGAACTCGACTGGTGGGAGACCGCCGAACTGCATCCGAGGGGCGGCGCCGAAGGCGCCTCGGCTGAGGGTGGTGGCGGGAGACGGGCGGGAGTCCGCTTCGACTTCGTCCCCTCCCACCACTGGTCCAAGCGCACCCTCACCGACACCTGCCGCTCCCTGTGGGGCGGCTGGGTGATCGGCGACCCCGACGGGCACCGCGTCTACTTCGCCGGCGACACCGGCTACGGCCACTGGTTCAAGGAGATCGGCCGCCGCCACCCCGGCATCGACGTCGCCCTCCTGCCCATCGGCGCCTACGCCCCGCGCTGGTGGCTGCGCGACGTCCACACCGACCCCGAAGAGGCCGTCCAGGCCCACCAGGACCTCGGCGCCCGGATCATGGCCCCCATGCACTGGGCCACCTTCGTCCTCTCCTCCGAACCGGTCATGGAACCCCTCACCCGCGTCCGCGCCGCCTGGGAAAAAGCCGGCCTGCCCCGCGACCACCTCTGGGACCTCCCCGTCGGCGCCTCGCGCCTTCTTTAGGGGCTCGGTTCGGCCCCGGGGCGCCTGTTGCGTCTGTCGACGGTCGACCGTGCTCAGGTCGCTCGTTCCTCACGACCCTCCGCGCGCTCTCCCTTTCGACAGCTGCGCGCCCCTGCACCTCACTCGCCTTCAGGCGCCGCGGCTCAGCGCACACCGCCCGGGGGTGGCCCGTCCACCGCCCCAGTGGTGACCGACACCGCCCGGGGCCGGCCGCCTGAGGGCCCGCCGCTCAGGAGTGGCGCACGCGCCGCCACACCGACGGCACCGCGCTGATCAGCACCGTCAGGGCCACCGCCGCCAGGACACCCTGCCAGGGGCGGGCGAAGAGCGAGCCGCCCAGGATGCCGATCAGCTGGTACGTCACCGCCCACGCCAGGCACGCCGGGAGGTTGCCGCGCGCGAAGCGGCGCAGCGGCATCCCGGCCAGCAGGCACGCCAGCATCACCGGGATCCGGCCCGCCGGGACCAGCCGGGACAGCACCAGCACCGACACCCGGTGCTCCCGCAGTTTGGCCTGCGCCTGCTCCAGCCGGTCCGGCGCCGCCCGCCCCCGCAGCGCCTCCAGCCACCGCGAACCGTTCTTCGACCGCACCCCCCGCCGCCCCAGCCAGTACAGCGCCACGTCACCCGTGAACGCCGCGCCCGCCGCCAGCGCGAACACCACCAGCAGCGCGACCGGCGACGTCTGATGGAACGCCACCACCGCCGCCGAGCTGACGATCGCCCCCGTGGGGATCACCGGCACCAGCGCCCCCAGCGCCACCAGCAGGAACAGCGCCGGATAGCCGACCGCCTGCTGCGTCGACTCGGGCGGCAACTGGCCCACCGCCCCGATCACCCGGACACCTCCGGCCGCACGCTCTCGCCGTGCCCCAGCCGGTGCACGGCCACCCCGGGTGCCAGCCGCGCCGCGTGCCGCACGAACTCGTCGCCCGGCGCGTGGAACTCGTGCGGCCGCACCGCGTCCAGCCCTATCGGCCAGTACGTGCCGTAGTGCACCGGCACCGCCGCACGCGGCGCCAGCGCGGCCAGCGCCTCGGCCGCCCGGGTCGCGTCCAGGTGCCCGTGCCCCAGGAACGGCCCCCACCCGCCGACCGGCAGCAGCGCCACGTCCACCTCCCCCACGGCCGCCGCCATCCCGTCGAACAGCCCCGTGTCCCCGGCGAAGTACGTGCGCGCCGCGCCGGTGATCACGTACCCGAGCGCGGGGGAGAGGTGCGGCCCCACCGGCAGCCGCCGCCCGTCGTGGCGCGCCGGCACCGCCCGTACGACCACCTCGTCCACCTTCACCTCGTCGCCGACCGCCACCTCGGTGATCCGCAGCCCGCCCGCCGCGCCCACCCTCCGCAGCCCCGGCACCGCGCGCGTGGCGCCGCGCGGCACGATCAGCCGCGTGCCGGGCGCGAGCCGGGCCAGCGACGGCAGGTGCAGGTGGTCGGAGTGGAGGTGCGAGATCAGCACCGCCTCCGCCCGCGCGGCCGCCGGCGGCGGCAGTTCACCGCGCCGCCGCCGCAGATGGGCCAGCCGGCGCACGAACAGCGGATCGGTGAGCACCCGCACTCCCGAGTCCTGGACCGTACAGGTGGCATGACCCCACCAGGTGACCTCCACCGGCACGCCCGCCCTCCTCGCTCCCGCGTCGCTCCTTCGAGCTCTTACGAGCGTAAATGCGCGCCTCCTCGCCCGGAGGCGATGGGAGTAGGGTCGGCGGCATGGACGACGTACGCGTGGCGGCGATCGCCAGTCTGACGCCGCTCGAGGAGCTCGACAGCGACCCCTTCCTGGTCGACACGCGCAGCCAGCACGCCATGTGCGAGCGGTGGGCGGCCGACAAGGGCTATGTCGTCAGCCGGCAACTGCTGTTCTACGGGATGCGGCCCGACCACCGGATGCTGTGGGCCGACGTCGAGGCGGGCGCGGTCGACCTGTTCGTCGCGCCCAACGAACGGGTCCTGGACCGGGCGCTGACGTCCGCGCGGGACTTCACGGCGGAGTGCGAGCGCCGGGGCGTACGGCTGGAGACGGCCGAGCTGGACGAACCGGCGTACGACGCGGCGATGAAGGCCCATGTGCACCGCCGGCTCTCCATGCCGACGGCGGGCTACGACGGCTGCTGAGCCGGGCAGGAGCGAGCGGCGTGGTCCAGGGGCGATGGCGTACGGCGGGCGGTGCCCTGCTGCGGATCGTCGTGGTGTGGGCGGTGTCCACCCTCACCATCCTCGCGCTCGCCGGTCTGCTGCCCGACTTCCAGCTCCAGTCCGACGACGGTGACAGCATCACCCGCACGGCCGTCACCGCCGCCTGGGGCGCGGGGGCGTTCGGCCTGCTGAGCGCGCTGGTGTGGCCGCTGGTCGTCCGCGCCCTGCTGCTCGTGCCCGCGCTGGTCCTCGGGCTCCTCGCCTTCTTCCTCAACGGCTCGCTGCTGCTGGTCGCCCTCTGGCTCATCCCCGACGGGCGCGGCGAGGCCGACCCGGAGAACGCCGTCGTGGTCGCCGCCGTCATGTCGGCCGTCGCGTCCGCCACCTCCACCGCCCTGGCCGTACGCGACGACAACGCCTACCGGCGCCGCCTGTACCGGCTCGCCGGCCGGCGGCACTCCAGGCCCCCGGCGCCCGGCCCCGGCAGCCCGCCCGGCACGGTGTTCCTCCAGCTCGACGGCGTCGGGCCCCGGGTGCTGCGCGACGCCGTCGCCGACGGGGTCATGCCGACCGTCGCCGCCTGGCTGGGCTCCACCCACCGCCTCACACCCTGGCGCACCGACTGGTCCAGCCAGACCGGCGCCAGCCAGCTCGCCATCCTGCACGGCACCAACCACGACGTACCCGCCTTCCGCTGGTACGAGAAGGACGCCGGCCGGCTCATGGTCAGCAACCGGCCCGCCAGCGCCGTCGAGCTCCAGCGACGCGCCATCGAGCGCACCGGCGACGGCGGGCTGCTCACCCTGGACGGCGCGAGCCGCGGCAACCTCTTCAGCGGCGGCGCCGACCAGCTCGCCCTCGTGCTGTCGGTCTCCGCCCGCCGGGGCCGCAGCAACCGCTCCCGGGCCGGGTACGTCGCGTACTTCCGCGACCCCGCCAACGCCGTCCGTACCGCCATCTCGTTCGTCGCCGAGGTGTGCCGGGAGATCGGCCAGTCCACCCGGTCCCGCCTCCGGAAGGAGACCCCACGGGTCGGCCGCGGCGGGCTGTACCCCTTCATCCGGGCCTTCGCGACCGTCGTCGAGCGGGACGTGGTCGTCGCCGCCGTCATGGGCGACATGCTCGCCGGCCGCACCGCCGTGTACGCCGACCTTGTCGCGTACGACGAAGTGGCGCACCACTCCGGCCCCCGCAGCCGCGACGCGGCGAAGGTCCTGGAACGGCTCGACCGGTCCATCGCCCTGATCGCCAAGGTCGCCGACCACGCCCCGCGCCCCTACCGGATCGTGCTGCTCTCCGACCACGGCCAGAGCCCGGGCGAGACCTTCGAGTCCGCGTACGGCCTCACCCTGCGCGACCTGGTCCGGGCCGGCTGCGGGCTGCCCGTACCGCGCCGCGCGCAGCACACCCCGAGCGGCGCCGAGGCACGGGGCGCGCTGCGCAGCGCGGTGCACCTGCCGGTGGAGGAGGGCCGCGAGGAGCGCATGTCGCGCCCGTCCGACCCGATCGTGCTGGCCTCCGGCAACCTGGGCCTGATCTCCTTCCCCGACGTGCCCCACCGCATGTCCCGTGAGGAGATCGAGCGCCGCCACCCCGCCCTGCTGCGCACCCTCGCCAACCACCCGGGCATCGGCTTCCTGCTCGTCCGCAGCGAGGAACACGGCTCGGTGGTGCTCGGCCCGGCCGGGCTCGACGTGCCCGTCGACGACCTCACCGACGACGGCCCACTCGCCCCCTACGGCCCGGGCACCGCCGACGCCGTCCGGCGCACCGACTCCTTCCCGCACGTCGCGGACATCATGGTGAACTCCATGTACGACCCGGAAACCGGCACCGTGCACGCCTTCGAGGAGCAGATCGGCTCCCACGGCGGGCTGGGCGGCGAGCAGTCGGAGGCGTTCCTGCTCTCCCCGCACGCCCTGTCCGCGCCGGTCGCGGACGGCAGCCGGCTGATGGGCGCCGAGGCGGTCCACCGGGTGCTGCGGCGCTGGCTGCGCGAGGCGCTGGGCCCGCAGGTACCGCTGGGTCCGGTGCAGGAATCCCGGTCCCGCCCCCAACCGGAAGAAGCATTTCCGGTTGCCGACCGCGTCGCGCCGGACAAACACGGCTGATTTGGTGGAGCGTTCGCCGTACCCGACCATGTTCGGGTTTGTACGGCGAAAGGCGCACCACCCCCCATGATCACCGACCCCACCCCCGACGAGCGGTCCAAGCACGCCCGGAGCTTCGGACTGCCCATCGCGACCGCCCTGGTCATGGGCAACATCATCGGCGGCGGGATCTTCCTCCTCCCCGCCTCCGTCGCCCCCTACGGCACCATCAGCCTCGTCGCCTTCGCCGTCCTCACCGTCGGCGCCATCGCCCTCGCGCTCGTCTTCGGACGCCTCGCCCAGCGGCACCCCCTCACCGGCGGCCCCTACATCTACGCCCGCGAGGCCTTCGGCGACTTCGCCGGATTCCTCGCCGCCTGGTCGTACTGGATCACCACCTGGGTCTCCAACGCGGCGCTCGCCGTCGCCGCCGTCGGCTACCTCGACGTCCTCATCCCCGTCCACGAGTCCAAGGCCGCGACGATCGCGGCGGCCCTCGCCCTCCAGTGGCTGCCCGCCCTCGCGAACCTCGCCGGTACGCGCTACGTCGGCGCCGTCCAACTCGTCGCCACCGTCCTGAAGTTCGTACCCCTCCTCCTGGTGGCCGTCGGCGGCCTGTTCTTCTTCGACTCCGCCAACCTCGGCCCCTTCCAGGCGAGCGACTCCGGCGCCATTGGCGCGGTCTCCGCGTCCGCCGCCATCCTGCTCTTCAGCTACCTGGGCGTGGAGTCCGCCGCCGTCAGCGCCGGAGAGGTGCGCGACCCGCGGCGCAACGTCGGCCGCGCCACCATCCTCGGCACGCTCGGCGCCGCCGTCATCTACCTGCTCGGCACCCTCTCCGTCTTCGGCCTCGTCGCCCACGACCGGCTCGTCGAGTCCAGCGCGCCGTTCTCCGCCGCCGTCAACACCATGTTCGGCGGCTCCTGGGGCGGCACCGCCGTGGCCTGCATGGCCCTCGTCTCCATGGTCGGCGCCCTCAACGGCTGGACGCTGCTGAGCGCCCAGACCCCGTACGCGGCGGCCAAGGACGGCCTCTTCCCACAGATGTTCACCCACAAGCGGCGCGGCGTCCCCACGTACGGCGTCCTCGTCACCGTCGTCCTCGCCTCCCTGCTGACCGTCTACAACTACACGGCCGGCTCCGAGGGCGTCTTCGAGATCCTCGTCCTCGTCACCACCTTCACCGCCACGGTGCCCTACCTGCTGTCGACGGCCGCGCAGATCTACTTCCTCGCCTCCGGCCGCTCCGACCGGGTCCACCGCCCCCGCCTCGTCCGCGACGCGGTCCTCTCCCTGATCGCCTTCGCGTTCTCCATGTGGCTGGTCGCTGGCTCCGGTTACGCGGCGGTCTACCAGGGCGTGCTGTTCCTCTTCGCGGGCGTACTGGTCTACGCCTGGATGTCGGCCCGCAAGCACCGCGCGGACTGATCCCCGGTCCGCCGACGGCGTACGACCGGGGCGGGGCCGTGCAGGGTCGCCCCCGCAGAGGTTGGCGGCGCTGTAACGGCTCCCTTAGCCGTGCTCAGGGCCGCCGGCCTTGAGGAGGCGAGCCCGGAGGGGCCACGCCCCCCACGCACCGGGTGTGGCCGCCGCTCGGGCACCTCCCCGGCGCGGGGCCCGGTCTTCGGCCTCCGCTGAACGGGCGGTTCTCGCGCCGAACGGGCACACCGTGTCCGGTCACGGGCAAAGGAACGCCCATGACCAGCATGACCGGGTTCGCCGTCGCCGCCGTACGCCGGGCCGTGCTGGTCGCCCTCCTGGTGCTGGCCGCCCTGCTGGGCGTCGCGGCCGGGACCGGACCGGCCACGGGCGCCGAGCCCCGCCCGGCCGCCTCGGCCGCGCCCGACCCGGACCTGACGGAGGCGGAGGCGGCCGCCCCGCACCGCGCGGACCGCCGCCACCGGCGCGCCGTCCGCCCCCCGGCCCACCACCCGGCCGGCCCGCCGGCGTCCTCCCGGCCCGCAACGCCGCCCCTGACCGGCCACCCGCCGGTCCGCCCCCTCCGGTGCGTGGTCCTGCGCTGCTGAGCGGTACGCCCCACAGCCCACCGCAGGCCGACCACCTACCGAACCGGGAGCCCCACCATGCCCATCGACCCCTTCGCGGCCCTGAACGCCCTGATCCGCGCCGAAGCGACCCGCACGCCCACCCCGGAACCGGCGCCCCCCACCGACCCCGAACCCGCCCCCCAGACTCCCGAGGAGGACAAGCGGTAAGCGCCCCGTACACGGGTGCCCTTGGGCCTCGCACGTGAAGCAGCCGCTCCACGTGCGAGGCCCGGGCGCCCGGGCGCCCGCGCCCAACGGGGGCGTGGGGGCGTCAGTCCCCGCTGGACACCCCCCGCGCCGCCCCCGCCAGCGCGTCCAGCACCGGCCGGATCAGCGGGTGGTCCTCCGCGCCCCGCCGTACCGCCGCGAACACGCGCCGGAACGCCGCCGGCCCCGCGACCGGGCGGACCACCACGTCCTTCAGTTCGATGCCCCGCAGGGCGGAACGCGGCACCAGTGCGACGCCCGCGCCCGCGCCCGCCAGGGCGACCACCGCGCGGAAGTCGTCCGAGGAGTGCACCAGCCGCGGGTCGAAGCCGGCCAGCTCGCAGGCGAGGAGGACCATGTCGTGGCACGGGTTGCCGGGGTACGGGGCGATCCAGTCGGCGTCCGCGAGCGACGCCAGCGCCACCTCCGGCCCCTGCCCCAGTGGATGTCCCGCGTGCAGCACCGCGTCGAACGGCTCCGCGTACAGCGGCACGCGCGCGAGGCGCCGGTCGCCCTCCCGGGGCGCGCCCCGGTACTCCACCGCGACCGCCACGTCCGCCTCGCCGTCCAGGACCAGCGGCAGCGACTCGTCGCCCTCCGCGTCCCGTACCCGCACCCGGATGCCGGGGTGCGCGGAAGCCAGCCGTCCGATCGCGGGGGCCAGCACCTCCGCGATGCCGGTCGCGAACGCGGCGACCGTCACCTCGCCCGCCGTACCGCCCGCGTACGCCGCGAGCTCCGCCTCCGCCCGCTCCAGCTGCGCCAGCACCTCGTTGGCGTGCTCCAGCAGGATCTCGCCGGCCGCGGTGAGGCGTACGCCCTTGCCGCTGCGGGTCAGCAGCACGTGCCCCGTCTCCTGCTCCAGCGCGGCGAGCTGCTGGGAGACGGCGGACGGGGTCAGGTACAGGGCCGCGGCCGCGGCGGTCACCGTACGGTGGTCCGCCGCGGCCCGCAGGATGCGCAGCCGCCGGGGGTCGATCACCCCGCCATTGTCGCTCGCGCGTCGGTGAACGCGGCCACCGCCCGCTCCACGTCCGCCGTGGAGTGCGCCGCCGACAGCTGCACCCGGATCCGGGCCTGGCCCATCGGCACGACGGGGTACGAGAAGCCGATCACGTACACGCCCCGCTCCAGCAGCAGCTCCGCCATCCGGCCGGCCTCGGCCGCGTCGCCGATCATCACCGGGGCGATCGGGTGGTCGCCGGGCAGGATCTCGAAGCCCGCCTCCGTCATCCTCGTACGGAACAGCTTCGTGTTGGCGTCCAGCCGCTCCCGCAGCTCACCGGCCGTCTCCAGCAGGTCCAGGACCTTCAGCGACGCGGCGGCGATCACCGGGGCGAGGGAGTTGGAGAAGAGGTACGGGCGCGAACGCTGGCGCAGCAGCTCGACGATCTCCGCGCGCGCCGCCACGTACCCGCCGGACGCGCCGCCCAGCGCCTTGCCGAGCGTGCCGGTGATGATGTCGACCCGGTCCATCACACCGTGCAGCTCGGGCGTACCGCGCCCGCCCGGGCCGACGAACCCGACCGCGTGGGAGTCGTCGACCATCACCATCGCGTCGTACCGGTCGGCGAGGTCGCAGATCTCGGGCAGCGGAGCCACGAACCCGTCCATCGAGAACACGCCGTCGGTGACGATCAGGCGGCGCCGGGCGTCCTGTGTCTCCTTGAGCTGCTTCTCCAGGTCGGCCATGTCCCGGTTGGCGTACCGGTGGCGGCGCGCCTTGGACAGCCGGATGCCGTCGATGATGGACGCGTGGTTGAGGGCGTCGGAGATCACCGCGTCCTCGGGGCCGAGGAGGGTCTCGAAGACGCCGCCGTTGGCGTCGAAGCAGGAGGAGTACAGGATCGTGTCCTCCTGCCCCAGGAACGCCGACAGCCGCCGCTCCAGCTCCTTGTGGACGTCCTGCGTCCCGCAGATGAAGCGCACCGACGCCATGCCGTAGCCCCAGCGGTCCAGCGCCTCCTTCGCGGCGGCGACGACCTCGGGGTGGTCGGCGAGGCCCAGGTAGTTGTTGGCGCAGAAGTTCAGCACGTCACCGGTGGGGACGGACACGGTCGCGCTCTGCGGGGTGCCGATGACCCGCTCCGGCTTGTAGAGACCGGCGTCCCGAATCTCGTCGAGGGTGGCGCGCAGCTCGTCACGGACGGACGCGTACATAAGCGAAAGCTCCTAGGGGAGGGGATCAAGCGGTCCAGTCGAGGATGATCTTGCCGCTGCGGGCGGTGGCCGCCTCGTCGAACGCGGCGTCGAAGTCCTGGTAGCCGTAGCTGCCGGTGATCACGGGGCTGAGGTCGAGACCGCCCTCCAGCAGCACGGTCATCGCGTACCACGTCTCGAACATCTCGCGGCCGTAGATGCCCTTGACGGTGATCATCGAGGTGACGATCTTCGACCAGTCGACGGCGAACTCCTCGGCGGGCAGGCCCAGCATGGCGATCCGGCCGCCGTGCGTCATATTGGCGACCATGTCCCGCATGGCCTCCGGCCGGCCGGACATCTCCAGGCCGATGTCGAAGCCCTCGCGCAGGCCCAACTGCCGCTGCGCCGACGCGATGTCGGTCTCGGCGACATTGACCGCGAGCGTCGCGCCGACCTTGCGGGCCAGCTCCAGCCGCGACTCGCTCACATCGGTGACCACCACATTGCGGGCGCCCGCGTGCCGGGCGACCGCCGCCGCCATGATCCCGATCGGACCCGCGCCCGTGATCACCACGTCCTCGCCGACGAGCGGGAAGGACAGCGCGGTGTGCACGGCGTTGCCGAACGGGTCGAAGATCGCGGCGACGTCCAGGTCCACCGTCGTCCGGTGCACCCACACATTGGACGCGGGCAGCGCCACGTACTCCGCGAACGCCCCGTCCCTCCCGACGCCCAGCCCCACCGTGGCCCGGCACAGGTGGCGGCGGCCCGCCAGACAGTTGCGGCACTTGCCGCACACCAGGTGGCCCTCGCCGCTGACCAGGTCGCCGACCGCGATGTCCGTGACGTCGGCGCCGACGTGCGCCACCTCGCCGACGAACTCGTGCCCCAGGACCAGCGGCGTCGACACCGTCTGCCGCGCCCAGCCGTCCCAGGAGCGGATGTGCAGATCCGTACCGCAGATCCCGGTGCGCAGCACCCGGATCAGCACGTCGCCGGGCCCGGTCTCGGGCTCCGGGACGTCCATGAGCCAGAGGCCGGGCTCGGCCTTGTGCTTGACGAGTGCCTTCATGGGTGCGGCTCCAGGCGGGAAGTCTCGGGTGGAGATCGTGAACGCGCACCAATCTGCCCACCCGCGCCCGCCGCGTCCATCGAGGTTTTCTTAAGCGGGTCAACAGCGGAGCTTCACGCGCCACGCCCGCTACGTTCGACGCATGACGACGGAGGTCTGGTACACGTCCTACGGGTCCAACACGCACACCGACCGCCTGGCGTACTACATCGTCGGCGGTACGCCCCCGGGCGGGGCCCGCGCCTACCCCGGCTGCCGCAACCGGCGCCTGCCGACCGCCTCCGTCCCGGTGGAGCTGCGCGGCGCCGTGTACTTCGCCACCGAGTCCCCGGTGTGGACCGGCGGCCGGGCGTTCTACGACCCGCACGCCGCGGGACGCGTCCTGGCCCGCGCGTACCGGATCACGGCCGAGCAGTTCTCGGACATCGCCGCCCAGGAGATGTACCGCGAGCCCGGCCCGGACACCGACCTCGACCTGACGGAGGTGCTGCGCGACGGCAGGGCGGTCCTGGGCGACGGCCGCTACGAGACACTCGTCCGCCCCGCGACCCTCGACGGGCTGCCCATGCTGACCTTCACGGCTCCGTGGCGCATGCACGACGTCGAGTGGAACAGCCCCTCCGCCGACTACCTCCGCCACCTCGCCGCCGGCCTCCTCGCGGCGGGCGCGTGGGACGCGGACACCGTCGCCGCCTACCTGGCCTCCTGTCCGGGCGCGGCGGGCCACTGGACCGAGCGGCGGATCCGGGACCTCATCGGACCCTGAACGGCCGCATCACGCGCCGGAGTCACTACGATTCGCTCGAGTGGAGCGGCGGAGCGAACCGGAAACACGCGGACTGGAGCTCGGCAGGCGTAGTCACCGTCTCCGCGAAGAGTTTGAAGTCCCGGTGCCGGATGACGAGCTCAGGGAACTTCACGGAACGAAATGTGGCGTGGTTCGGGTCGATCTCCGCTCTTTCCAGGACGAAAGTCGACTCCTCGCGCACCTGGGCCGCGACCTCCGGGTCCTCGATCCCCTCGAAGAACTTGCTCTGTATGCGGAAGCCGTCGAACGTCGCGATGTGCAGACAGATGCCCAGCGGGGCAACGGCTCGCAGCAGCCGTCCTGTTTCGCCGATACGCAAATTGGGGCCGGTCCACGTGAATGTGGCGTTACGGCGGTCTGCGTCGTCTGCGATCTCGGCGATACCCACATCGCCATCCCGGTCGATGATGAAGTGATCCGGGAAATTATTGGAGAACAGTGAAAGCTTGATGTCAGCCATGAGGCCCCTCGTTCCGGGAACCCGAATCGGCGTCACCGCGCCAGCCTATGGGTGAGAGCGTCATGTCCATCATGCGCCGCCACGTGGGTGAACGCCACCGGTGCACAACGGGTGCCCATTCAATTGCGCATTCACTTGCCCATGGAACGGGAGGTGGTGCGGCCCGCCCGGGCCGAGCAGCCGGGATCTCCCCGCCCTCTCCCGCATTACCCCGGCGGTAATCGACCGTCACCCGCGCGCCCGGCATGGTTCTCGTACCGGATCCCGATGGGCGCACTCCCACCGGGATCCGGGACCCAGCCCGTACGACCTCGATGGAGGCTGATCCGCCATGTCCCAGGCCCTGCTCGCCGGCATCTCCCGCACCACCGAGCCGCAGACCATGCTGCGCCGCTTCCTCGCCCTCGACGCCGTGGTCACCGGGGCCAACGGGCTGGCGTACGCCCTCGCGTCCGCGCCTCTCGGGCGGCTCCTCGGGGTCGACGCGACGCTCCTGCTGGAACTCGGCCTGTTCCTCACCGCGTTCGCCGCCGGCGTCGGCTACCTCGCCTCCCGGCCGCAGCCGGCCGCCACGGCCGTCAAGCTGGTCGTCGACGCCAATGTCGCCTGGGCGGCCCTGAGCGTCGTCGCGCTCGTCGCCTGGCTGTCGCCCAGCACCGCCGGCATCCTGTGGATCCCGGTGCAGGCGGTGACGGTGGCCGGTTTCGCCGCCCTCCAGTGGTCCGCCCTCCGGGCGGTGGGCCGTTAGAGGGCCGGAGCGAGGTCAGAGCGACCGGAGGTACTTGACCGTCGCCGGGTCGGCCGGGAGGAACGTCTCGATGGCCAGCTCGGCGACCGTCACGTCCATCGGCGTGTTGAACGTCGAGATCGACGACACGAAGGACAGCACCTGACCGTCGTGCTCGATCCGCATCGGCAGCGCGAAGTACGGGGCCGGCTCCTCGTGGTCGTCCCGGGCGCCGCCCGTCTCCGGCAGCGGGTACGCCGCGACCTCCTCGTACAGCCGCCGCAGCGGCTCGGAGCGGGCCAGCGCGATCTGCCGCTCCATCTGGGCCAGCAGGTGCCCGCGCCACTCGCCCAGGTTGCGGATCCTGGGCGCCAGGCCCTCCGGGTGCAGGGTGATGCGCATGGCGTTCAGCGGCGGCGTCAGCAGGTGCTCGGGCAGCCCGTCCAGCAGCATCGCGATGCCCCGGTTCGCGGCCACCACCGTGTACGAGCCGTCGACGACGAGCGCCGGATACGGGTCGTACCCGGCCAGCAACTGCTCGATACCCGCCCGCAGCGTGCCCAGCGACGGGTCGTCCAGGGACGTCTCGGCGTACCGAGGGGCGTAACCCGCCGCCAGCAGCAGGGCGTTGCGCTCCCGGACCGGCACGTCCAGGTGCTCGGCCAGGCGCAGGACCATCTCCTCGCTCGGACGGGACCGGCCCGTCTCGATGAACGAGATGTGCCGGGCCGACGAGTCCGCGCGCAGCGCCAGCTCCAGCTGGCTCAGCCGCCGGCGCTCACGCCAGCCGCGCAGCAGCGGCCCTACTCCGGTACCGGACGCGTCAGTTGTCATACCGCAGACGGTAACCCACGTGTTGACCACGGACCGGTGCCGTCGGACCGTATCGTCACGGTCACGTCGTCATCGCCCGTACCGACCCGGAGGGAGCACGGGACATGCCCACTGAGCCGCTGTCGCAGAAGGAGATCGAGGACCGGCTGCGCGAACTGCCCGGCTGGTCCCAGGAGGGCGACCGGATCGCCCGCACCTACCGCCTGGGCACGCACTTCGCCGCCACCGCGATGGTCGTCCACGTCGCCCGGATCCAGGAGGAGCTGAACCACCACTCCGACCTCACCCTCGGCTACAACACGGTCGACCTCACCGTGAACACCCACGACGCGGGCGGCGCGATCACGGAGAAGGACTTCTCCCTCGCCGCCCGCGTCGAGGAGATCGCGCCCCTCCACGGTGCCAACTGAGCCTCTACGCGCGCGTGAAGGTCATCACCCAGTTCGTCACCCAGGTCTCCTCGCCGTCCACCGAGAAGGACTGTTCCCACCGCGCCGTGGTGGCCGTGATGCCCGACCACAGGAAACGGACCCGGACGGCCCGTCCCGCGTAGTGGTCGTCGCCGTGGAACCGCCCCGTACCGTCCGCGTCGAAACGGCCGCGCACGGGCGGTTCGAGGCGGCCGGTACGGCTGTTGGCCCAGTTGAGCGTCCACTCCCCGGTCTCCGGCTCGTACAGCCGTACGGTCAGGCCGCGAAACCCCTTCGAGGGGAAGACGATCTCGTCGACGTGGGCGGCGCCGCTCCAGTGGAGATGACCCGTGGTGTGGCCGTCGAACTCCTCCCACCCGCTGCCCGGGTCGAGGAAGTCGGCGAGCAGGCGGTTGTGGACGTTCCAGCGGCCGTCGAGGAAGTCGAAGCCGTTCACGCGCGCGTGCCACCCGTCGTGCCCTCGGGGAGCGAGTCGGCCACGTACGCGTCGAGATCGGGGCGGTCCGGCGCGAGCATGTGCCGTACCCACGCGTCCCGTTCGTGCGCGAGCGGCGGAAGCTCCCAGACGCAGCCGATCCACGGCTTCTCCAGGCGTACGAAATGTGTGGGATCCCGGTCCGGGCAGCCCAGCGACGGCTGACCCGCCACGGCGATGGCACAGTGCAGGACGTTGTCCCACACCCAGCTGTAGGTGTTGAGGTACGCGCCGTCGTCCCCGCCGCGGTGCAGGACGCTGAACGACGCCGGGGGAGTCCCGTCCGGCTCCGGGAGCAGGTCGGGCAGGAGCGCGTACGCGGCCTTCTCCACGTCCGGTGCGATGCCGTCCGGGTCGGCGGTGACGTGGTAGCGCTTGACGCGGCGGCCGCCGACCTCGACCGGCGGCGGGACGAAGAGGAATTTCTCTGCGAAAGGCATGGCTGGACGGTACGAGCGGTTCACTGACACCCTGTGTCAGTGAAGTCCAGCCGGCTCCTGTCGATCCTGCTCCTGCTCCAGACCCGGGGCCGCATGACCGCCGCCCAGCTCGCCGCCGAGCTGGAGGTCTCCGTCCGCACCGTCTACCGGGACGTCGAGGCGCTGCACACCGCGGGCGTCCCGCTGTACGGGGACGCCGGGCACCGCGGCGGCTACGAACTGCTCGCCGGCTACCGCACCCGCCTGACCGGCCTGTCCGCCGGTGAGGCCGAGGCCCTGTTCCTGACCGCGCTCCCAGGCCCGGCCGCCGACCTCGGGCTCGGCCCCGCCCTCGCGGGCGCCCGGCTCAAGCTGCGCGCCGCCCTGCCGCCCGGACTGCGGGCGCAGGCCGACCGGATGAGCAGCAGGTTCCACCTGGACGCGCCGGGCTGGTACGCGGAGGACGACGCCGTACCGTTCCTGCCGGCCGTCGCGGAGGCGGTCTGGCGCGGCAGGGTCATCGCCGTCCGCTACCGCCGCTGGACCGAGCCGACCGACGTCGGCCGCCGCCTGGAACCGTACGGCCTGGTGCTCAAGGCGGGCCGCTGGTACGTCGTGGCGGCACGGCGCGGCGGGTCGGGGCCGCGTACGTACCGGGTGGACCAGATCCTGGAACTCACGGTCATGGGCGAGGAGTTCGACGTACCGGGCGACTTCGATCTGGCCGCGTACTGGCAGGCGCACCAGCGCGACTTCCACGCCCGCCTGCACCGGGGCGAGGCCCTCGTCCGCCTCTCGCCGCGGGGCCTCGCCCGGCTGACGGGCGCCGCCGCCCGGGCCGCCGCCACGACGGGCACCGACGAGCCGGACGGGTGGACGCGCGCCGTGCTCCCCGTCGAGTCGCCGGACCACGCCCACGGCCAGTTCCTGGCGCTCGGCACGGACGTGGAGGTCCTCGCACCGGCCGAACTGCGCACCCGCCTCGCCGAAACGGCCCGGGCAGTGGCGGAACGGTACGCGGCCGGCACGTAAGACGTCGTTTCCCATGGCGCGCTGCCGGCGGGTCCGCCCGGAACTCCTCGTCCGCCGCCACCGCCTCGTTCCGGGGCGGTGCGCCGGGCACCTCGGCAGCGGTCCGCGCGCCGGCCCGGAGGAGGCCGCCCCGGCGCGCCGGGCAGCGCGGACGATCCTGGTGCCGGGCCGGTGCCGGCCGCCCCCGCTGCGCGGATCCGCTGCTCTCGCCGCCGACCTCGGCGGCACACCGCGCGGCGCCCGCGGCGAACCGGGCAGGCTCGACGCGGTGCCGCGCACGGAGCCGCTGTCCGTCCCCGGTGGGGGGCAGCGGCCGGCCGTGGTGGGGCCGTCGGGGGCGGCAAGAGGCACCCGCGTGCCGGCGCATGAGTCCCGGCCCGGCGCACGGAGTGACCCGTCAATGACCGTCGGCGAGGCGGGGAGGTCACCCTCCGTCAGCGGCCCCGCCCGCCTCGCCTCGCCGCAGTCCTCATCCCCGAGCGACCCCGAAGGTCACCGAGACAGGACCTGGCCGGCGAAGGCGTCCCGCGCGAACGCCGCGACGTCCCGCGGCTCACGCCCCAGTACCCGCTCGACCCCGTCCGTCACCGACGCGTTGTGCCCGTCCAGCAACGTGGCGAACAACCCCGCCAGCCACGCCGCTTCGGGCGCCGGCAGCCCGTACTGGCGCAGCATCCCGGCGTACTCCTCCTCCGTCACCGGCACGTACCGCACCTCGCGGCCCGACGCCCGCGATATCTCGGCCGTCACCTCCGCGAAGGTCAGGGGACGTGGCCCCGTCACCTCGTGCACCAGCCCGGCATGGCCCTCCTCCGTCAGCGTCGCGACGATCACGTCCGCCAGGTCGTCGGCGTCGATGAACGGCTCCGCCGTGTCGCCCGCCGGGAAGGCGACCTCGCCGGCCGCCACGCCCTCCGCCATCGCGCCCTCGCTGAAGTTCTGCGCGAAGAACGACGCCCGTACGACGGTGAGTCCGGCGCCCCACGCCTCCCGCAGCGCGTCCTCGGCGCGCACGGCCTCCGGTTCCCCGCGCCCCGACAGCAGCACCAGCCGCCGCACCCCCGCGTCCGCCGCGAGCCGCCCGAAGTCCCGCATCGCCTCCACCGCACCCGGGGCGGCCAGGTCCGGGTAGTACGCCACGTACGCCGCGTCCACGCCGCGCAGCGCGCACGCCCACGTCCCAGGCGCCGCCCAGTCGAAGGGCGTGGCCCCGCCGCGCGAACCGGCCCGCACGGCCACCCCGCGTGCCGTGAGCCGTTCCGCGACGCGGCGGCCGGTCTTGCCGTTCGCGGCCGTCACCAGTACCTCGTTCATGTTCCGTGTCATGACTCGAGGTTCGCGGACCGCGCCCGGCCTTTCCATGCGTGAAAGCCTCAATCCCCTACGCGTACGTCTACGCCCACGTCTACGCCCACGTCTACGCTCATGGCGTGGACGCACTGGCCGGACTGCTCGACGGACCACGGGCCCGCGGGGCCTTCCTCCTCCGGACGGTCATGGAACCGCCGTGGTCCGTACGCATCGAGGACCGCGCGCCGCTGTGCCTGATGTGCGTCGGCGACGGCGAGGCCTGGATCGTCCCGGACAGCGGCCGGGGCGACCCCGTGCTCCTGCGCCCCGGTGACATCGCGATCGCGCGCGGCCCGGAGCCGTACACCGTCGCCGACGCGCCCGGCACCGCGCCGCACGCCCGCATCGGACCCGGCGGCACCTGCCACACCCTCCAGGGCGAGCCGTTGGAGGAGACCATGCGCCTGGGCGTACGGACCTGGGGCAACGCCCCCGACGGCCGGCACACCATGCTGATCGGTACGTACCGGATGGACGGCGAGGTCGGCCGCCGCCTCCTGGACGCCCTGCCGCCGCTGCTGCACCTGACCGCCGAGCAGTGGAACTGCCCCGTCATGCCGGTGATGGAGGAGGAGATCGGCCGGGACGAGCCGGGCCAGAGCGTCGTCCTCGACCGGATCCTGGACCTGCTGCTGATCGCCGCCCTGCGCGCCTGGTTCTCCCGCCCCGAGGCGGCGGCACCGGGCTGGTACCGGGCGATGGGCGACCCGGTGGTCGGCGCCGCGCTGCGGTTGATGCAGAACGACCCGGCGCGTCCCTGGACGGTCGCCTCGCTCGCCGCCGAGGCCGGTGTGTCGCGGGCCGGGCTGGCGCGCCGCTTCACCGACCTGGTGGGGGAGCCGCCGATGACGTACCTGACGGGCTGGCGGCTCGCCCTCGCCGCCGACCTGCTGCGCACCACGGACGCCACGGTCGAGTCGGTGGCCCGGCGGGTGGGCTACAGCGGCTCGTTCGCGCTGAGCGCCGCGTTCAAGCGCGTCCGGGGAGTAGGCCCGCGGGAGCACCGCGCGAGGGAACGCCACCTGTTGCCGAAGCAGCAACAAAGCTCGCCATAATTGCACCGCGCCGCCACCCTGTCCGCATGAGCCGACACCACCACGGTCACCACGACCACGATGACACCCACATGGACTGGAACGAGATGCTGCCGCTGCTGGAGCAGGGCGCGGAGCTCCAGAGCCCGCTGTACCGGCAGGCCGCGGCGTGGCTCGGCGAGCTGGCGCCGGCGGCCGGAGTGCGCCGGATCCTCGACATCGGCAGCGGGCCGGGCGTGCAGTCCTGCCTGCTCGCCGAAGCGTTCCCGTACGCCGAGGTCGTCGCCGTCGACGCCACGCCGGAGCTCCTGGAGCGCACCCGGGAGCGCGCCCGTGCCGCGTCCCTCGGCGACCGGGTCACCACGCACCATGCCGACCTGCCGGGCGGCATCGCCGGACTGGGCCGCGCCGACCTGATCTGGGCGGCCGACTCCCTGCACCACCTGGGCGACCAGCGCGGCGCCCTCTCGGAACTGGCGGGCCGATTGCGCCCCGGTGGCCTGCTGGCGGTCGTCGAGGGCGGGCTGCCCACGCGGCGCCTGCCGCACAATTTCGGCATCGGCCGGCCGGGCCTGGAGGCCCGCATCGACGCGGTGCACGCCGACTGGTTCGCCGAGATGCGGGCGGGGCTGCCCGGCGCCAAGGAGGACGTGGACGACTGGCGGGCCCTCCTGTCCGGCGCGGGCCTCGTACCGAGCGGCACCCGCACGTTCCTCCACGACATGCCGGCCCCGGTCACCGACGCCGTACGGCAGCAGATCGTGACCGTCTTCGCCCGCCACCGCGACGGGCTCGGCGAGCGCCTCGCGCCCGAGGACGTGGCCACGCTCGACCGGCTGCTGGACCCGGCCGACCCGCAGAGCCTGCACCACCGGCCGGACGTGTTCCTGCTGACGGCCCGCACGGTGCACACGGCCCGCCGGGGCTGAGCCCTTCAGGGCAGCAGGGGCGTGGTGTCCTGGTACGGGTTGACCGGCTCGGGCACCCGCTCCACCGTCCGGGCGTCGAGCGCCACCGCGGCCGTCGCCGTCCCGAGCTCACCGCCGCCGCCGGGGTGCCACGTGCCTGTCACGGTCACCCAGGTGTCGGCGGGGGGCGCGGGGCTGCCGTACACACGGACGCGCAGCGACTGGGAGTCGGCCGCGCAGCAGCTGACCACGAGCCGGGTCAGGTACCAGGTGCCGTCCTTGGCGCGCGGGCTCGCGGGTGTGACGAACCCGGTCATCAGGACCGTACGCCCGGCCAGGCTCCGGTCGCGGTCCTGCTGGACGCGCGCGATGAACCCGGACAGGGCGAGGGGCGCCGGGTCGGCGTCCGGGAGCGGAGGGAACTTTGACACCTGGGCGACCGCGTTGTCGGTCTCGCGCGCCGCCGTGTACGAGCCGAGCGCGGGCGGGGCGTACAGCAGCAGGGCGAGCACGGGCAGGAAGAGCACCCAGGCGACGCGCGGCCCGCCGTCCCCGTGCCCGTGCCCGTGTCCGTCGTCCACGGGCTCGTCGTCCGGGCGCCGGGGTGCGAACGGCAGCCCGTCCCGTACGGCACTGATGAGGCCCAGTCCGAGCAGCAGCACGGCGGACGCGATCAGGAAGGGCCGCAAGCCCTCCTTCACGTACCGCAGATAGACCTGGCTCAGCAGCGAGATGTGCAGGACGGCGGAGCCGGTGAGCAGCAGCAGGGCCGCCTGGATGTGCCGTCTCACAGCAGCCACCAGGCGGTCAGGCACGCGCACGCCACGGCCACCACCGCGGTCGCCGCCGAGAAGCGCACCGCGAAGGCCCGCCCGAACGTCCCGGCCTGAAGGGCGATCAGCTTCACGTCGACCATGGGGCCCACCACCATGAACGTCAGCCGCGCGGTGGGGGAGAAGCCGGTGAGCGACGCGGCGACGAAGGCGTCGGCCTCCGAGCAGACGGCGAGCACGATGGCGAGCGCGGCGAGGAACAGCACCGACAGCCAGGGGGAGTCGGCGAACACGTCCAGTACGGAGCGCGGGACGAGCACGTTGAAGGTGGCCGCCGCCATCGCGCCGACGACGAGGAAGCCGCCCGCGTGCAGGAAGTCGTGCTGGAACCCGACCCGGAACTCCTCCCAGCGGCTGCGCCCGGCCCGGTGGCCGGTGTGCCGCGCGGGCATCTTCAGCCATTCCGCCCGGCCCCACCTCAGCCACAGCCAGCCCATGGTGGCCGCCGTCGCGAGCGACGCGACGAGCCGGGCGGCGACCATCTCCGGCTGCCCGGGGAAGGCGACGGCGGTCGAGACCAGCACGACGGGGTTGACCGCCGGCGCGGAGAGCAGGAACGCGAACGCCGCGGCCGGGGTGACCCCGCGCCGGATCAGGCTCCCCGCGACCGGCACGGAGGCGCACTCGCAGCCCGGCAGCACCACACCGGCGGCACCGGCGACGGGCACGGCGAGCGCGGGGTTGCGGGGCAGTGCCCTGCTGAACACCCGTGCCGGTACGAAGGCGTTGACGGCCCCGGAGACGACGGTGCCGAACAGCAGGAACGGCAGCGCCTGCACGGTGAGCGCCACGCATATGGTCTGCCACGCCCGGAAGCCCGGGTGGTTCAGCACGGGCAGGGCAAGCGCGGCGATCAGCAGCAGCGATACGGCTCCGGTGACGGCGACGGACGGGGGTATCGCGCCGGGCGCGCGCTCCCGCGCGGGTGCGGCTGGGTTCATGGAGCCACACCTTATCCGCAGCAGCGAATGACAATCATTTCACCCTACTGGCCCTCCGGCCGTTCCCCTGGCCGGAGGTGAGCGATACCCTGAATGGGGCATATCGGACACGATGTGAGGGGGTCGGCCCCATGTCGACAGGGACGCTCCTGGCGATCATCATTCCCGTCGCGGTGATCCTGGCCGCTCTGGCCGTGGTCGCCTTCCTCGGGTTCCGCAGCCGGCGCCTGCGTGAGCGGTTCGGACCGGAGTACGAAAGGACGGTCGAGGACACCGGAAGCCGGCTCGCCGCCGAACGCGATCTGAGCGCACGCGAGAAACGCCACGACGAGCTGGACATCAGGCCGCTGCCGGGTGAGGCGCGGGACCGCTACACCCGGGACTGGGCCGACGTGCAGGGAGAATTCGTGGACCGCCCGGAGGACGCCGTGCAGGACGCGGACCTCCTGGTGACCTCCCTGATGCGGGACCGCGGCTACCCGACCGAGGACCTCGACCAGCGGCTGAAGGACCTGTCGGTCGAGCACGGCCGCACGATCGAGCACTACCGTGCCGCGCACGAGGTCAACAGGCTGAGCATGAAGCACCAGGCCACGACCGAGCAGCTGCGCGGAGCCATGGTGCACTACCGCGCCCTCTTCGACGAGCTGCTGTCCGACGGGGGCCAGTCCCACCGCGCCCCGGCCTGACCCGGCGCCGACCATGGCGGAGGAGGAGACATGCAACGCGAGGACATACCAGGACCCGGCGAGAGCGGCCTGTCCACGGAGGACATCGCCCAGCCGGGCGGCGCGGGCGAAGCCACCGGGGAGCGGCCGGACGCCCCCGCCTTCCCGATGGAGAGCACCGCGGAGCCGGCCGAATCGGCCCCGCCCACGGCCCCGGAGGTGGCCGTCCCGGCCGACCACGACGAGGACGAGACACCGCGGCTCCTGGCCGAGGAGGACGAGGAGGGCTTCCGGACCCGCTGGCAGGACGTCCAGACCCAGTTCGTCGACGACCCTCGCGAGGCCGTGCACAAGGCCGATGCCCTCGTCGCGGACGTCATGCGGCAACTGGCCTCGACGTTCGCCGACCACAAGAAGGACCTGGAGGGCCAGTGGAACCGTGGTGAGGACGTGGACACCGAGGACCTCCGCAAGGCGCTCCGCCAGTACCGGTCGTTCTTCAACCGCCTGCTGACCACCTGACCCCGCCCCGGACGGACCGGGCCGTGCGGGACGTGCCCGCGCGGCCCCGTTCCATGTCCGCCGGACGGCGTGATTGCGGTCATTGGTGTCCGTACCCGTGTGGCGTTTACCCTTCCTCGGTCGCCTCGCGCCAGGCAGGCGGCTTCGGAAGGCGGAAGGTCGATGAAGCAGCAGGTCGCAGCGTCAGACCAGGCAGCGGGACAGCGTCCCGAGCCGGTACCGGACCGTGATGCCGAGACGGGGCGCATCGCCGCCGTACGCCGTTACGACATCCTGGACACGCCGCCCGACGGTGCCTTCGACCGCGTCGCCGCGCTGGCGGCCCGGCTTTTCGACGTTCCGGTGGCGACGGTCACGATCGTGGACGCCGAGCGCATTTGGTTCAAGGCCGCTCACGGCCTGGAGGGCGTCAAGCAGATCGGCCGCGATCCGGGCCTGTGCGCGTCGGCCGTCCTGCGCGACGACGCGCTGGTGATCCCCGACACCCTGACCGACCCGGTCGCCCGCGACAACCCGCTGGTCACCGGCCCCATGCAAGTACGCTTCTACGCCGCCGCCCCGATCGTCACCAGCGACGGCCACCGCCTTGGCACGGTCAACGTCCTGGACACCAAGCCGCGGTCGATCACCGAGGACGACACCGCCATGCTCGCGGACCTCGCAGCCATCGTGATGGACGAGCTGGAGCTGCGCCTGTCCGTGCTGCGGACGCTGCGGCACGAGCAGCGGCGGCGGGAGGTCGAACGCCTGCACGCCGAGCTGGAACACGAGCGGGCCCAGGCGGAGCGGGCGGCCCGCGAGCAGGCCGAGAAGGACAGGGCCGCCATCGCCGCCTTCGCCTCCACCCTCCAGCGCACCCTGCTCCCGCCCGCCCTGCCGACGGTGCCCGGCCTGGAGCTGGCCTGCCACTACCACACCGCGTCCGTGCACGACGTGGGAGGGGACTTCTACGACCTCTTCCCCGTCGACAAGGGCCGGTGGGCGTTCTTCCTCGGAGACGTGTGCGGCAAGGGCGTCGAGGCCGCGAGCGTCACTTCACTGACGCGCTACACGCTGCGCGCCGCCGCCCAGGTCGACCCCGACCCCGTCACCGTGCTGAACGCGCTGAACACGGTCCTGCTCACCGACGTCGCGGCCGGCAGCCGGTTCTGCACCGCCGTCTTCGGACTGCTCACCCCCGCCGAGCACGGCGGCTTCACCGTCAGCCTGGCGACCGGCGGCCACCCTCCGGCCTACCACCTTCGGCCCGACAGCGCGACGGGCGCCGCCTGGGTGAAGGCCGTACGCCCCAAGGGCGGCATGCTCATCGGGGCCTTCCCCGACGCGGCGTTCGCCGAGACCACCTTCTCCCTGCGGTGCGGGGAAGGACTCCTGCTCTACACGGACGGGCTGACCGAGGCACGCACCGCCGACGGCACCATGCTGGGCGAGGATGGCCTGACCGGCTTTCTCCACGCGCGCCCCGGCCCCATCAGCGCCCCTACGCTGGTGGACGACACCGCCGCCCTGCTGTCCTCACTGCCGGGCGCGGGCGACGACGTCGCCGTGCTCGCCCTGTCCGTTCCGGTGCCCGAAGGCACACGGGACCATGGTGCCGCCGTCACCGCCCACACCATTGCCGCGCCCGAGCACATCGGCCAGGAGTGACGACCGACGTGACCGACGAACTGCACGTGACCATCCGGCCCATCGACGGTTCCCGCGCCGTGATCGGCGTTTCCGGAGCGCTGGACCTGCGCGCCGCGCCCACTCTGCGCCGCCACGCACTGAAGCTGATCGAGCAGGGGCAGTACCGTCTCCTGATCGACATGGCCGGCCTGGGGTTCTGCGACTCCGCCGGTCTGAGCGCCCTCATCGGTATCTGGCACGGTGCCCGGGGAGCGGGCGGCGAACTGCTGCTCGCGGGCGTCCCCGACCGTTTGATGCGCATGCTCAAGATCACAGGCGTGGACACAGTGCTGCCGGTGCACCCCACCGTCGACGACGCCCTCGCCCGGGTGGCCGACTGAAACGCCCTCACCGCCGGCAGCGGCTCAGTCGTGGTCTTCGGGGAGACGGCGAACGTGGGGCCGCACGCCCAGCACGCCGTGCGGACCGGTTCTCCATGGGGATGCACGCCGGGCATGGCGGCCGCTTGGCGTACAGCGGGCCGCTGGGACGGATTGTGGTTGCCGGCACCCGCGTGCGCCGTGGCCTGCATGGGCCATCCCGGCGAGTGCGCTGCTGCCCGCTCCCTGGGCAGCAGGCGGCGCGGCCGCTCGCCGGTGGCCGCGCCGTCTCCGCGAGGGGCGGTCAGCTGTAGTCGAACGTGGCCGGGTCCGGGCCCAGGCGCCTGCCTTCGTCGAGGGCGGCGAGGGCCGCCAGGTCGTCGGCGTCCAGCTCGAAGCCGAAGACGTCGATGTTCTCCTGGATCCGGGACGGGGTCACGGACTTGGGGATCACGATGGTGCCGAGCTGGAGGTGCCAGCGGAGCACCACCTGGGCGGGGGTGCGGCCGTGCTTCCGGGCGACCGCGACGATCGTCGGCACCTCCAGCAGGCCCTTGCCCTGGCCGAGCGGCGACCAGGCCTCGGTCAGGATGCCGTGGCGGGCGTGGAACGCCCGGGACTCGGCCTGCTGGAGCTGCGGGTGGAGCTCGATCTGGTTGACCACGGGTACGACGGAGGTCTCGCCGAGGAGGCGCTCCAGGTGCTCGGGCAGGAAGTTGGAGACGCCGATCGCCTTGGCGCGGCCGTCCGCGTAGATCTTCTCGAGCGCCTTGTACGTGTCGACGTACAGGTCCTTCGAGGGCAGTGGCCAGTGGATCAGGTAGAGGTCGACGTAGTCGAGGCCGAGCTTGGCCAGCGAGGCGTCGAACGCGCGCAGCGCCGAGTCGTGGCCCTGCTCGTTGTTCCAGAGCTTGGTGGTGACGAAGAGCTCGTCACGGGCGATACCGGAGGCGGCGATGGCCTCGCCGGTGCCCTTCTCGTTCTCGTAGAACGCAGCGGTGTCGATGCTGCGGTATCCGGCCTCCAGGGCCGTGCCCACCGCCTTCGCCGCCTCGTCGTCGGGCACCTGCCAGACACCGAAGCCGAGCTGCGGCATGGAGACGCCGTTGTTGAGGGTGAGGGAAGGGACCTTGCTCACGAGCGGTCGATCCTAACGTCGTCGGTTGGTACTCCCAGGGACAACGATCACATCCTGGAACGTGTTCCCCGGAGGGTGTTCCCGGACGTCTTCCGGGGCGCGCCATTGACCGCGTCCCATCAACGCGCGACTCTATTGCACGTCGCTGAACGCGATGCGCCCATCTGAACGGTTGAATAGCCGCGTTCGGCACTCCTGAACCCCCACCTCTCAGGAAAGCAGGTCCGGCCATGCAGGAATCCGCATCCCACGAAGACGCCGAGGAGAGGGCCGCCGCCCCGGCCGTCTGGCAGACCCCCGAGTACACGGTCGTCGAGACCGCCCTCGAAGTCACCGCCTACTTCCTCGCCGACCGGTAGTCCCCGCCGCCATGCTGCTGCAGGTGCTCGGCACCGCGGCGGGCGGCGGGCTGCCCCAGTGGAACTGCGCGTGTCCCGGCTGCGCCGGGGCACGCGCCCACCCGGAGCGGCGCCGCCGTCACGCCTCGCTCGCCCTCCGCGCCGGCGAGGGCTGCTGGTACGTCGTCAACGCCACCCCCGACCTCGGCGAACAGATCGAGGCCGGCCACGAGCTGTGGCCGGGGCCCGGCCCCCGGGACACGCCCCTCGCCGGCGTCGTCCTCACCGACGCGGAACTCGACCACACGCTCGGCATCGCCCGCCTCCGCGAGGCCGACGGCTTCGAGATCCTCGCCACCCCACCCGTACGCACCGCGCTCCTCGACCACCTCCGCCTCGGCGACACCCTCGCCCCCTACACCCGTATCGAATGGCGCGAGCTCAGCACCAAGCCGCAGCCGCTCACCGCGGGCGGGACGATCGAGATCGACGCCGTGCCCGTCTCCGCCAAACGGCCCCGGTACGCGACGGAAACCGGCCCCGACGACCCCACCTGGGTCGTCGCCCTCCGGCTGCGCGACACGACCACCGGCCGGACCCTCCTCTACGCACCCGCGCTCGCCGCCTGGACCGAGGAGTTCCAGTACGCCGCCGAGGCCGCCGACTGCGTCATCGTCGACGGCACCTTCTGGGACGACGACGAACCCGTACGCAGCGGGTTCTCCACCAGGTCCGCCACCGCCATGGGGCACCTGCCCATCGACGGCCCCGGCGGCACCGCCCACCGGCTCGCCGCCCTGCGCGCCCGCTGCCTCTACACCCACCTCAACAACACCAACCCCCTCGCCGACCCCCACGCCCCGCAGCACGCGCTGCTCGCCGCACGGGGCCTGCACGTCGCCGCCGACCGGATGGTGATCGAGCTGTGAGCATCTGGAGCCGGGAGGAGTTCACGGCGCGGCTGCACGCCGTCGCCACCTACCGCTACCACGACCGTCACCCCTTCAACGTACGCATGCACGACGGCACCCTCACCCCCGCCGAACTGCGCCGCTGGATCCTCAACCGCTTCCACTACCAGCGCCACATCCCCGTCAAGGACGCTCTCGTCCTCGCCAAGCTCGACACTCCCGCGCTGCGCCGCGCCTGGCTGCGGCGCATCCAGGACCACGACGGCGAGAAGGACGGCCACGGGGGCATCGAGCGCTGGCTGCGGCTCGGCGAGGCCGCCGGCATCGACCGCGCCCGCCTCGCATCGGGCGACGGGGTGCTGCCCGGCGTACGGCTCGCCGTCGACGGCTACGTCAACTTCTGCCGGCTGCGCCCCCGCCTCGAAGCCGTCGCCGCCTCCCTCACCGAACTGTCCGCGCCCACCATCATGCGCACCCGCATCGAGGCGTTCGAGACGCACTACCCATGGATCGAGGCCGACGGGCTGGCGTACTTCCGCGACCGGATCGGGCAGGGCGGCCGCGACAGCGCCGAAGCGCTCACCCTGGTCCTGGACTGGGCGCGCACCCGCGAGGAGCAGGAGCGGGCCGTGGCCGCGCTCGCCTTCAAGTGCGACGTGCTGTGGTCGCTGCTCGACGCCGTCGAGGCCGGAGGCAGGTCATGAGCGGCGGCAGCGGGCTGGGTGGCGGCAGCGGCCTGGGTGGCGGGCTGGGTGGCGGCAGCGGTACGTGGCGGCCGGCGCTGCACCGGTCCGTGACGCTCCGGCACGACCACGTCCGCGGCACCGACCTGCTCGTCCTGCCCGAACGGGTCGTCGTCCTGCACGGCAACGCCGGGTCCGTCCTGCGGCTCTGCGACGGCGCGCGGGACGTCGACGGCATCGTGGCCGCACTCCAGGCCCGCCACCCGGGCGCGCCCGTCGCCGAGGAGGTGCCCGACTTCCTCGGGCGGCTGCGGGCGGAGGGCTGGCTCACATGACACCGCCGCCCCCACCGCCGTGGGCGCTGCTCGCCGAACTCACCCACGGCTGCCCGCTGCGCTGCGCCTACTGCTCCAACCCCCTCGAACTGATCGCCCGCTCGGCGGAGTTGACGGCCGGCGAGTGGGCGGGCGTCTTCCGGCAGGCCGCCGCCCTCGGCGTCGTCCAGACCCACCTGTCGGGCGGCGAACCGCTGCTGCGCCGCGACCTGGACGCCATCGTGGCCGCCGCCGACGGCGCGGGCGTCCACACCCAGCTCGTCACCAGCGGCGTCGGGCTCACCGCGAAGCGGCTGCGCGGCCTGGTGTCGGCCGGGCTGCGCAGCGTCCAGCTGTCCGTGCAGCACACCGACCCGGCCGCCGCCGAACGGATCGCGGGAGCCAGGGCGTTCACCGCCAAGGAGCGTGCCGCCCGCCTCGTACGGGAGGCGGACCTGCCCCTCGGCGTCAACGTCGTCCTGCACCGCGCCAACCTGGACGCGCTCGACGACCTCGTCCACCTCGCCCTCACCTGGGGCGCGGAGCGAATCGAGCTGGCCAACACCCAGTTCTACGGCTGGGCGCTGCGCAACCGCGCCGCCCTCCTGCCCGACCGGGCGCAGGTGGCCAGGGCCCGTGACGCCGTCGCACGGTGGCGGGAGCGGCTGGCCGGGCGCCTGGACCTGGTGTGGGTCGTGCCCGACTACGTGGACGGCACCGCCAAGCCCTGCATGGGCGGCTGGGGCGCCCTGTCCCTGACCGTCCACCCCGACGGCACCGTTCTGCCCTGCCCGGCCGCCGCCGCCCTGCCGGGGCTCGGCGCGCCGAGCGTCAAGGACCACGCCCTGGACTGGATCTGGCGCGAGTCCCCGGCCTTCACCGCGTACCGGGGCGAGGAGTGGATGCGCGAACCGTGCCGCGGCTGCGCGCTGCGCACCACCGACTTCGGCGGCTGCCGCTGCCAGGCGTACGCCCTGACCGGCGACGCCACCCGCACCGACCCCGCCTGCCGCAAGTCCCCCGACCACGGGCTCGTCACCGCCCTCGTCGACGCGGCCGCGGTGAGCACCGGCTCCGGCTACTCCTACCGTACGGAAGGACCCCGATGACCCCCACGCGCAGGACCGTCCTCGCGGCCGCCCTCGGAGCGGCCGCGCTCCTCGCCGGCCTCGTACCGCCCTCGTCCGCCGCCCCCTTGCCCAGCGAACCCACCGGCGTCACCACCCTCTCCACCGGCTGGACCATCCCCTGGGGCACCGCCTGGCTGCCCGACGGCTCCGCCGCCCTCGTCACCGAGCGCGACACCTTCACGGTGTACAAGGTCACCCCGTCCGGCACGCGTACGCGGGTCGGCACCGTCCCCGACTCCCAGACCACGGGCGGCGAGGGCGGCCTCATGGGGGTCGCCGTCGACCCCGACTGGGCCACCACCAGGCACGTGTACTTCATGCACACGTCGTCCGAGGGCAACCGCATCGCCCGCATGACCTACGACGGGACCACGCTCACCGGCTACACCATTCTCGTCCAGGGCATCCGCAAGGCCCGGTACCACAACGGCGGACGGCTCGCCTTCGGCCCCGACGGGTATCTGTACGCCTCGACCGGCGACGCCCAGGTCACCTCGCTCGCCCAGGACCGCAACTCCCTCAACGGCAAGATCCTCCGCATGACGAAGGACGGGAAGCCCGCCCCTGGGAACCCCTTCGGCACCCTCGTGTACAGCCTCGGCCACCGCAACCCGCAGGGCCTGGCCTTCGACGAGCGGGGCCGGCTGTGGGAGGCGGAACTGGGCCAGAACTCCCGCGACGAGCTCAACCTCATCAAGCCCGGCGCCAACTACGGATGGCCGACCTGCGAAGGCACCTGCGGCGTCGCCGGTATGACCAACCCCAAGAAGACCTGGGGCGTCGCCGAAGCGTCCCCCAGCGGCATCGCCGTCGCCGACGGCGCCGTCTACATGGCGTCCCTGCGCGGCCAACGGCTGTGGCGGATCCCCCTCAACGCCGGCAACGAGGACGTCGGCACGGCGACGGCGTACTACGTGGGGACGTACGGCAGGCTGCGCACCGTCACCACGGTGCCGGGCGCCAAGCAGCTGTGGCTGTCCACGACCAACGCGGACGGCAACGGCGGGCAGCCGGCCGGCTCGGACCGGATCCTCAAGGTCACGATCGGCTGACCAGGGCGCGCCGGCCGGTCACCGGTACAGCGCCTCGACCTCCGCCGCGTACGCCGCCTCGATCGCCCTCCGCTTCAGCTTCAGCGACGGCGTCAGCAGCCCGTGCTCCTCCGAGAACGGATGCGCCAGGATCCGGAACGTACGGATCGACTCGGCCTGCGACACCAGGGTGTTCGCGGCCACCACCGCCCGCCGTATCTCCGTCTCCAGCGAAGGGTCGCGCACCAGCTCGGCGGGCGGCAGGGGCGGCCGGTTCTGCATGACCAGCCAGTGCTCGACCGCCTCCAGGTCGAGGGTGACCAGGGCGGCGATGTACGGGCGGTCGTTGCCGACCACGATGCACTGCGCCACCAGGGGATGGGACCGCACCCGCTCCTCCAGGCCGGCCGGCGACACGCTCTTGCCGCCCGACGTCACCAGGATCTCCTTCTTCCGCCCGGTGATGGTCAGATAGCCGTCCTCGTCGAGCTTCCCCAGGTCACCGGTGGCCAGCCAGCCGTCGTGGAGCACGGCGGCGGTCGCGGCGGGGTCGCCCAGGTAGCCGGAGAAGACGTGCGGGCCGCGCAGCCACACCTCGCCGTCGTCCGCGATGTGCACCGTCGTGCCGGGGATGGGCGGGCCGACGGTGCCGTACTTGGTCCGCTCGGGCGGGTTCGCGGTGGCCGCCGCCGCCGACTCGGTCAGCCCGTACCCCTCGTACACGGTCACGCCCGCGCCCTCGAAGAACAGCCCCAGCCGCCGGGCCATCCCCGACCCGCCCGACATGGCGTGCCGCACCCGCCCGCCCAGCGCGTCGCGGACCTTGCCGTACACGACCTTGTCGAAGAACTGGTGCTGCACACGCAGCGCCGCCGACGGGCCGGGCCCCAGCCCGAACGCCTTGTTCTCCAGCGCCTCCGCGTACCGCACCGCCACCTCGACGGCCTTGTCGAAGGGCCCCGCCTTCCCGCCCGCCTCCGCTTTGCGGCGCGCCGCCTGGTAGACCTTCTCGAAGATGTACGGGACGGCCAGCACGAACGTCGGCCGGAACGCCGCCAGGTCGGCCAGCAGCGCGCTCGCCGTCAGTTCCGGCTGATGGCCGAACTTCACGCGCTTGCGGACCGCCGCGACCTCCACCATCCGCCCGAAGACATGCGCGAGCGGCAGGAACAGCAGCGTCGACGCCTCGTCGCCGGGCCTGGAGTGGAACACCGGCTCCCAGCGGCTGACCAGGGTGTCGGCCTCGAACATGAAGTTGGCGTGCGTCAGGACGCACCCCTTGGGGCGGCCCGTCGTCCCGGACGTGTAGATGATCGTGGCGATCGACTCGGGCGTCACCGCCCGCCGGTGCCGGTGCACCACTTCCTCGTCGATGCGCGTGCCCGCCTCCACCAGTTCGGCGACCGCCCCGGCGTCCAGCTGCCACAGCCGCTTCAGCCGGGGGAGCCGGTCGACCACCGAGCCGACGGTCATGGCATGGTCCTCGTGCTCCACCACGCACGCCGTCACCTCGGCGTCGTGGAGCATCCAGTGCACCTGGTCGGCGGAGGAAGTGGGGTAGACGGGCACGGACTGCGCACCGACCGTCCACAACGCGAAGTCGAACAGCGTCCACTCGTAGCGCGTACGCGCCATGATGGCGACCCGGTCCCCGAACCGTACGCCGTCCGCGAGCAGCCCCTTGGCCAGCGCCAGCACCTCGTCCCGGAACCGCGCCGCCGTCACGTCGACCCACTGCCCGTCCGCGTCCTTGCGCCCCAGCGCGACACGGTCCGGATCGTCCACGGCGTGCTCGAATACGGAATCGGCCAGTCCGCCGACCAGGGGAGCCGTCGCCATGGGGGGGACAGTGAACTCGCGCAATGGCCTGCTCCTTGGGGGGTGCTCCGCGCAGCGGAGGGTGACGGTACCCCACGCCGGACCCGCGCGGGAGGGCCTTCGCCAACCCCGTCCGTACGACATCGCCACAGGTCAGAAGCTAAGTGCCCAGCCACGGGGGCGGGTACGCGCACGCTACTGACCGCCGGGTAAGTAGCGGGTGGCGGAATCTCCACGGAATCTGTACGCCGTGCGCACGCGGCACCCCGGGGGGCGGCTACCGGTGCAGCCGGTCGCCGCCCGCCAGGATGGCCGCCGCCAGGGCGTCCGCCGCCTCCTGGGCGGTGCCCTTGGGGCGGCCGTGCAGGAGGACGAAGTCCACGTCGCCCAGTTCCGGCAGGCCCGCCCGGGCCGGCACAGGGGTCAGGCCGGGCGGGATCAGGCCACGGGTGTGGGCCATCACGCCGAGGCCCGCGCGGGCGGCCGCGATCAGGCCGCTCAGGCTCGTACTCGTACAGACGATCCGCCACGGGCGGCCGTGCGCCTCCAGCGCCTCCAGTGCGCGCGCCCGGGTGATGCCCGGCGGCGGGAAGACGATCAGCGGAACCGGGCGGTCCGGGTCCAGGCGCAGCCGGGGCGCGCCGATCCACGTCAGGGTGGAGTGCCAGACCAGCCGGCCATGGGTGTCGCCGCCGCGCCGCTTGGCGAGCACCAGGTCGAGCCGCCCGGCCGCCAGCTTCTCGTGCAGCGTGCCGGACAGGCCGACCGTCAGCTCCAGGTCCACCTCGGGGTGCTCACGGCGGAACGACTCCAGGATCTCGGGCAGCCGGGTCAGCACGAAGTCCTCCGACACCCCGAACCGCAGCCGCCCGCGCAGCCGCGTGCCCGTGAAGAACGCCGCCGCCCGCTCGTGCGCCGCCAGGATCGTCCGGGCGAAGCCGAGCATGGCCTCGCCGTCCTCCGTCAGCTCCACGCTGTGCGTGTCCCGGGTGAACAGCGCACGCCCCGCCGCCTCCTCCAGCCGCCGCACATGCTGGCTGACCGTCGACTGGCGCAGCCCGAGGCGGCGGGCGGCCTGGGTGAAGCTCAGGGTCTGCGCGACGGCCAGGAACGTGCGCAACTGGGTGGGCTCGTACACGCTCCCCAGGCTAGCGGGCCCATCGCGAAACGTGATGACAGTCAGAGCGGTGTACGGGATTCCCGATCAGCTCGATCGCATGGACGATGGAGAGGGCACGACCTGAACCTGAGAGCACGTGGAGCACATGAGCCGCCGACCCCTGTCCTGGCTGCCGATCGACCCGTACATCCTGGCGCTGGTCGCGACGGTGGCCCTCGCGGCGCTGTTCCCGGCCTCCGGCGCGGCCGCCGAGGCGGTCGGCGGCGTGTCGACCGGCGCGATCGCCCTGCTGTTGTTCCTGTACGGGGCGCGGCTGTCCACCCGGGAGGCGCTGGACGGGCTGCGGCACTGGCGCCTCCACGTGACCGTGCTGGCGGCGACGTTCGTGGTCTTCCCGCTGCTGGGGCTGGTGGCGAAGGGCCTGGTGCCGTCCGTGCTGACGCCCGCCCTGTACGGCGGGCTGCTGTTCCTGTGCCTGGTGCCGTCCACCATCCAGTCCTCGATCGCCTTCACGTCGATCGCGCGCGGCAATGTGCCCGCCGCGATCTGCGCGGGCTCCTTCTCGTCGCTGGCGGGGATCGTCCTGACACCGCTGCTGGCGGCGCTGCTGCTGGGCGGCAGCGCCGGTGGCTTCTCGGCCGACTCGCTGGTGAGGATCGTCGCGCAGTTGCTGGTGCCGTTCCTGGCGGGGCAGGTGCTGCGCCGCTGGGTGGGCGGGTTCCTGACCCGGCACAAGAAGGTGCTGGGGTACGTCGACCGGGGCTCGATCCTGCTCGTCGTCTACACCGCGTTCAGCGACGGCATGGTCCAGGGCGTCTGGCACCAGGTGACCCCGGCCCGGCTGGCGGCCCTGCTGGGCGTCGAGGCGGTGCTGCTCGCCGTGATGCTGGCGCTCACCTGGTACGGGGCGGGGCGGCTGGGGTTCGGCCGGGAGGACCGGATAGCGATCCAGTTCGCCGGGTCCAAGAAGAGTCTGGCGGCGGGGCTCCCCATGGCGAGCGTGCTGTTCGGCGCGCACGCCTCGCTCGCCGTGCTGCCGCTGATGCTGTTCCACCAGATGCAGCTGATGGTCTGCGCGGTCATCGCCAAGCGCCGCGCGAACGACCCGGTTCCGGAACAGCCGGCGCCCGGCCCGCGCCCGGCGGAGCCCGCCCGCCGCTGACGCCCGCCGATGACGCCTGCCGCCGTCACGGGACCAGGACCACCTTGCCCTGGTTGGCGCGGGACTCGATGAGCGCGTGGGCCCGGGCGGCGTCCGCCAGGGGCAGCTCCGCGTGCACATGGGCACGCAGGCGACCGGTGGCGTGGAGGTGCCACAGCTCGTCGCGCCACCGCGCGTACGCGCCGGGCCGGGTACGGACCAGGTGGGCCATCTGGAAGCCGATGACCGACTTCGCGCCCGCGAGCAGGTCGTACGCCTGGACCGTTCCGCCGCCGGAGCTGTACGCGACCAGCCGGCCGCCCGGCGCGAGAGCGGCGATCGCGGGTGCGAGCAGGGCCCCGCCCACGGCGTCCAGCACGATGTCGACCGGCGCGCCCCACGACGCGTCCCCGTACGTCACCACCTCGTCCGCCCCGAGCCCGCACAGGAACTGCGCCTTGGCCGCCGAGCCCGCCGCCGCGACCACCCGTGACGCGCCCTCCAGCCGCGCGAGCTGCACCGCCAGCTGGCCCACCCCGCTCGCCGCCCCCGTGACCAGGACCGACTCGCCCGCCACCGGGCGCGCCGCCTCCCACGCGCCCCGCGCGACCAGCCCGCCGCGTACCAGCGCCACCGCGTCCACCGCCGTCGCGGCGTCCGGGACGTGCGAGGCCGTCGAGGCGTGCACGACGGCCAGTTCGGCGTACCCGTGCGCGAAGCAGATCCCCGTCACCCGGTCACCGGCCCGGAAGCCGGTCACCCCGCCGCCGGCCGCCTCCACCGTCCCGGCCACCTCACCGCCCAGCGGCAGCGGCTCGGCCGCCTCCCGCACCCGCCTGACCGCCGGCAGGCTGACGCCGATCGCGCCCACCCGCACCAGCAGTTCACCCGGACCGGCCACCGGTACCGGGACGTCCTCCAGGAACAGCACCTCGGGGCCGCCGTTGACCTCGTACCGCACACGCCGCATGGACGGCACCTCCTTGCCGAAAACCGTTGGTATCACCAACAGTAAACCGCGGGTTCGTTGGGGAGTCCAATGGTTTCCGCGTACGCTGTCGGGCATGGCCGACACCCCGCCCGCACCCGCCCGCATCACCGCGCTCCCCAGCTGGCTCCTCGGCCGCGCCGCCACTCGCGGTCGCGCGCTGGTGGCCGCCGCCCTCGCCGAGGAGGGCATGAAGATGTGGCACCACGCCGTGCTCGCCGCCGTCGCCGAACGTGGCCCCGTCGCCCAGGCCGAACTCGGCCGCAGCCTTGCCATCGACCCCAAGGACATGGTCGGCATCCTCAATGACCTCCAGGCCGGCGGCCTGGTCACCCGCACCCCCGACCCCGCCGACCGTCGCAAGAACGCCATCACCGTCACCGCCGACGGCAGCCGCCGCCTCCGCCGCTGCCAGGCCGCCGCCGACCGCGCCAACGACGAACTCCTCGCCGCCCTCGACCCCGCCGAACGCGACCGGTTCGTGGCCCTGCTGAAGCGGATCGCGCACCCCACCGCCCTGGGATGATCACCCAGGTCGATACCGTGAGGTCATGCCCTCATCCGACGCCCTGGACGCCGCCCGGTGAACCGCACCTGGATACGCCCCGGCGCCACCCGCCCCTGCTCCCTGGTCGTCTGCCGCGGCTGCTGCTGCGGCGACGCCCGCAAACGCCCCGGTACCGACCACGCCGGCCAGCTGGCCCGGCTGCGCGAGGCCGCGGCGGCGTCCGGCGGGCGGCTCGCCGTCCGCACCAGCGACTGCCTCGGGCCGTGCGGCCAGGCCAACGTCATGGTCGTCCAGCCGTCGACGGAGGCCCGGCGGCGCGGGGCCCGGGCCGCGTGGATCGGCTGGGCGCTCGACGACGACTGCCTCGACGACATCCTGGCGTGGGTCGAGGCGGGCGGGCCGGGCGTCGCGGAGCCCCCGGAGACGCTCACACTCCAGATGATCGACCCGCCGAAGAAGTAACGGCACGGAAAATGGGGCGCGGGAAAGGGCACGGAACGGCCGGCGCAGGGGGCCGGGGGCGCACCCCGCCGGCCGGCCCTCCCCCTATGCCCTGGGGGCGTGGGGGGGACCCCCACGTGCACCGGGCGGGGCCGGGCGTCAGCCCTGGGAGGCCGCGGCCGTCAGGGCGATCCGGTCCTCACCCGCGTACACGTTCATGTTCCGGCCGCGCAGGAAACCGACCAGCGTCAGGCCCGTCTCGGCGGCCAGGTCCACGGCGAGCGACGACGGCGCCGACACCGCCGCCAGCACCGGGATCCCCGCCATCACCGCCTTCTGCGCCAGCTCGAACGACGCCCGCCCCGACACCAGCAGGATCGCCCGGTCCAGCGGCAGCAAATCCTCCCGCAGCGCCCGGCCGACCAGCTTGTCCACCGCGTTGTGCCGGCCGACGTCCTCCCGTACGTCCAGCAGCTCGCCGTCCTCCGAGAACAGCGCGGCCGCGTGCAGGCCCCCGGTCCGGGCGAAGACCCGCTGCGCCGCCCGCAGCCGGTCGGGGAGCACGGCGAGCAGCTCCGGCTCGACGCGGACCGGGGGATTGTCGGCGATCGGGAAACGGGCGGTGGTGCGTACGGCGTCGAGGCTCGCCTTCCCGCACAGGCCGCACGACGACGTGGTGTAGACGTTCCGCTCCAGCGTGATGTCCGGGACGGCCACGCCGGGCGCGAGCTGCACGTCCACCACGTTGTACGTGTTCGTCCCGTCGTCCTTGGCCCCGGCGCAGTACACGATGTTCCGTACGTCGTCGGCGGCCCCCAGCACGCCCTCGCTGACGAGGAAACCGGCCGCCAGCGCGAAGTCGTCACCCGGCGTACGCATGGTGATGGCGAGCGGCTTGCCATTGAGCCGGATCTCCAGTGGCTCCTCGGCGACGAGGGTGTCCGGACGGGTCGAGACGGCTCCGTCCCGGATGCGGATGACGCGGCGGCGCTCGGTGACCCGTCCCATGCTGATCAGTCCCGCTTCCGAAGGTTCTGTACGTGCTGGTAGCCGAAACGGCCCTTGATGCAGAGGTTGCCGTGGGTCACCGGGCTGTCGTGCGGCGAGGTGACCTTGACGATCTCATTGTCCTGCACGTGCAGGGTGAGGTCGCAGCCGACTCCGCGGCACGCGCAGACCGTCGTCTCGGTCTGCCGCGACTCGTCCCACGTACCGGCCGCCCGCATGGCGAACTCGGTGCGGAAGCCGAGCGCGCCCGTCGGGCACACCTCGATGCAGTTGCCGCAGTACACGCACGCGGGGTCGGTGAGCGGGGCGTCCTGCTCGACGGCGATCCGCGCGTCGAAGCCGCGCCCCACGACCGAGACGGCGAAGGTGTTCTGCCACTGCTCGCCGCACGCGTCGACGCACTTGCAGCACAGGATGCACTTGTCGGAGTCGCGGACGTACAGGTCGTTGTCGATCCTCGGGGCCTCGTTGAGGCGGGCCGCGTCCGGGCCGAAACGGTCCGGCTTCAGGGTCCATGGCTCGACGAGCTCCGGGTACTCCTCGAAGCCGGTCGTCGCCCGTTCGACGAACGCCCGGTTGCGCAGGCCCGCGTGGATGATCGCGCGCCCGGCGGCGTGGGCGAGCGGGATGTCGGTGCCGACGTCGAGCCCGAGCCACAGCCACCGGCCCGCATGGCCTCGCTGAACCGCACGCACCGCTCGGACACCGACCGGTCCGGCTCGCCGATCGAGAACCGGGTGCCTTCCAGGTGCTGGACGACACCGGGGGAGTCGGGCCCGACAAGGGTCGGGGAGCGGCGGCGTCGACGCGGCGTGCGGGGGTTTTCCCCAGGCCCGGGTCCACCGATCGATGGACGGCAGGTTCAACCTGACGCCTCTGCCGGCCAACCGGCCTGGTCGACAAGGCTTTTGGGCATGAACTCACTCACTGTGCGCACGGCACGCTGGAGCGCGCGGCACCCCTGGCGGGCAATCGTCGGATGGCTTGCGTTCGTGGTGCTGTGCCTGGTGGCAGGCGGAGCCGTCGGCCCCAACAGCGCCAAGACGGCGGACTACCGCGTCGGCGAGGCGGGCCGGGCGGAGGCCATGGCGGCCGAGGGGCAGCTGGAACGCAGGTCCACCGAGCAGGTGCTGATCTCCGCCCGGTCGGGCACGCTCGACGAGCGGGCCGCCGAAGCGGCGGCGCGGGACCTCACGGCCCGGATGACGTCACTGCCCGAAGTGGCGGGCGTGGCCGCGCCGCTGTGGTCGGGCGACGGCCGGATCCTCATGGTGGAGGTGGCGCTGAAGGGCGAGGAACGGGATGCCAAGGACAAGGTCGACGCGCTCCTCGCACAGACCGCGGCCGTCCAGGAGTCCCACCCCTGGCTGCTGCTGGAGGAGACCGGATCCCCCTCCATCAGCAGGGGAGTCGACCAGCAGCGCGGTGAGGACCTGGCACTGTCCGAGAAGATCACGCTTCCCGTCACGCTCGTCACACTGCTGGTCGTCTTCGGCTCGGTCGTCATGGCCCTGGTGCCGCTGCTGCTGGCGCTGTCGTCGATCGCGGCGGCGATCGGCCTGTCGATGGTCGTCTCGCACGTCTCGCCCGACGCCGGGGTCAGCACGAACGTCATTCTGATGATCGGTCTCGCGGTCGGCGTCGACTACACCCTCTTCTACCTCAAGCGGGAGCGCGAGGAACGGGCCCGCGGCGGCGGCCGGCTGAGCACCGAGGCGCTGGTGGAGCTGGCGGCGGCCACCTCGGGCCGGGCGGTGGTGGTGTCGGGGCTGGCGGTCGTCGCCTCCACCGCCACGCTGTACCTCGCCTCCGACGTGATCTTCTCCTCGCTCGCCACCGGCACCATCGTGGTCGTCCTGGTCGCCGTGGCCAGCTCCCTGACCGCGCTGCCCGCACTGCTGGCCGCGCTCGGCAAGCGGGCGGAACGCACGGCACGGCGCCGGGTGGAGCGCGGCAGGCCGGCCCGGCGGAGCCGGAGCCAGGGCGGCGGCCGGATCTGGACGGCGCTGCTGCGACCCGCCACCCGGCACCCCCTCGGCACGCTCTGCGTCTCCGTCCTCGCCCTGCTCGCTCTCGTCCTTCCGCTGGCCGGGCTGAACATCACGGAGATGAGCCGGGACACGCACTCCCGGGATATTCCCGCGATGCGGGTGTACGACCGCCTCAACGAGGCGTTCCCCGAGCAGCGGGTCACGCACGACGTCGTCGTACGCGCCGACGCCTCGCGCAGCCAAGAGGTCGCGGGGGCGCTCCGGCGGCTGGCGCAACTCACCGACCGCGACCCGCTGTTCGCGGACGGCTCGCCGGTCAGGACGTCGGCGGACCACCGGATCAGCGTCCTGCGGCTGAAGGTGCCGCATCTGGGCAACTCCCCTCAGGCGTACGAGTCCCTCGACCACCTGCGCCACGACCACCTGCCCGCCACCGTCGGCCGGCTCGCCGGCGTGGAGTACGGCGTCAGCGGTGACGTCGCCCGCTACGCCGACTATCCGGCCCACCAGAACGGCAAACTCCCCCTCGTTCTCGCGGCGTTGCTGCTGGTGACGTTCGCCATGACCGTGTACGCCTTCCGTTCGGTGGTGCTCGGTCTGATCGGTGTCGTACTGAACCTGCTGTCCGCCGCGGCCGCACTCGGGCTGCTCGTCCTGGTCTTCCAGGGCACCTGGGCCGAGGGGCTGCTGGACTTCCACTCCACCGGCTCCATCGGATCGCGCGTACCGCTCTTCCTCTTCGTGATCCTTTTCGGGCTCTCCATGGACTACCAGGTGTTCGTGGTCAGCCGGATCAGGGAGGCCGCTCTCGCCGGCGTCCCCACGCGGCAGGCGGTCCTCGACGGGATCCGCACGTCGGCGAGCGTGGTCACCAGTGCCGCGGTCGTGATGACGACCGTCTTCGTGAGCTTCGTCTTCCTGCACATCATCGAGATGAAGCAGATCGGTTTCGTCCTCGCGGCGGCCGTGCTGCTCGACGCCTTCGTCGTCCGGATCATGATCCTGCCGTCGGCCCTGCTCCTGCTCGGCGAGGCGACCTGGTGGCCGTCACGTCCGGCGCGACGTGCCCGGGCCGTGCCGGGTCCGACGGCCCCTGCCACACCGGTGGTTGACGTACGTTGATCGCTATGACCGCTCTCGCCGGGCCCACCGCCGACGCCTTCTGGGCCGTTTCGCTGCGCCGCTGGAACGCGGTGTGCTGGGTGCTGTTCGCGGCGATGGCCGTCGGGCTCGCCGCGATGGACCGGCCCGGCGGGAGCAGGTACGGGGCGCTGGCGCTCCTCGGCTGCGTGGCGCTCTGCTACGCGCTCCTCGACCGCTTCCCCGGCCACCCCCTCGTACGGCCGCACGTCTACCTCTCCGTGCTGGTGCTGGCGCTCGGTGGCCTCGCGTATCTGCGCAGCAGCTACGCGGCACTGTTCATGGTGACGCTGCCGCACTACTGGATGTTCGGCCGGACGCCCAGGGCCTCCATGGGGTTCCTGGGGCTGGCGACCGCCGCGACCCTGGCGGGCAGCTGGTACCGGCAGGGCTGGTCACCGGAGTTCTTCGGCGAGACCGTGGTGTCCACACTGATCGTCGTGGCCGTGGGGGTCCTGATCGGGCTGTGGGCCCACGCGGTGGTCGCTCAGAGCACCGAACGGGCCCGGCTGATCGTTGAGCTGGAGCGCGCCCAGGCGGAGTTGTCCGAGGCGCACCAGCGTCAGGGGGCGGCGGACGAACGGGAGCGGATGGCCCGGGACATCCACGACACCCTCGCGCAGGGCTTCGCGTCCATCGTCGTGCTCGCGGAGGCCGCCCGGGCGGGGCTCGGCTCCGATCCGGCGCGCAGCGGCCGGCAACTGCGCTCGATCGAGTCGACGGCCCGCGAGAACCTCGCCGAGGCACGGGAGCTGGTGGCGTCGGCACAGCAGCACGGCGGGACGGCGGCCGGCTCCGTCGCGCGGACGCTGCGCCGCATCCTCGACCGCTTCGCGGAGGACACGGGGCTGACAGTGGCCGCCGACCTGACGGACGTCGGGTGCGACCAGCAGACCCGGATCGCGCTGCTGCGCTGCACCCAGGAGTCCCTGGCCAACGTCCGCAAACACGCGCACGCCTCCACCGTCGGGGTCGTCCTGGCCCGCCGGCCGTACGGGGTGGAGCTGGAGGTCACCGACGACGGCACCGGTTTCGTCCCGGAGGAGTCGACGGGCTTCGGACTCGACGGCATGCGCAAACGCCTGGCGGAACTGGGCGGCCGGCTGACGGTCACCAGTTCGGTCGGCGACGGCACCCGGGTCCTGGCGGTGATCCCGCTGGAGACGCCCGAGGACGGTGGCGTGCAACGCGACAAGGGGAGCGGGGGGACAGGATGACCGGCGGACCGATCCGGGTGATCGTCGTCGACGACCACACCGTGATGCGGGCGGGCGTGATCGCCCTGCTCGCCGCTGAGGACGGCATCGACGTCATCGGGGAGGCAGGGGACGGCAGGGCCGCCCTCGCCCTCGTCGAGCGGTGCGACCCCGACGTCGCGCTGGTGGACCTGCGGATGCCGGTGCTCGACGGAGTGGGGACGACCGCCGAGATCGTCGCCCGGTACCCGCGTACCCGGGTCCTGATCCTGACGACGTACGACACCGACCAGGACATCGAGCGCGGAGTGGAGGCCGGAGCCATTGGCTACCTCCTGAAGGACACCACCCGCGAACAGCTCGCCGACGCGATCCGCTCGGCCGCACGCGGCGAGACCGTCCTGGCGCCCCGCGTGGCCGAGAAGCTGATCGCGCGGATGAGGCGCCCGGCCCAGGAGCCGCTCACCGCCCGTGAGACCGACGTCCTCGACGCCGTCGCCGACGGCCTGACCAACGCCGAGATCGGCAAGCGCCTGGTCATCGCCGAGGCCACCGTGAAGACCCACCTCCTGCGCCTGTTCGCCAAGCTCGACGTGAACGACCGGACGCGGGCGGTGGTGGTGGCGCTGGAGAGGGGACTGCTGCGGAGGCCCTGAGCGCTGACACGGGTTTTCGCTGGGAGGGGCGGCGAAGAGGGCTGATGTTGCGGAGTCTCCAAGAGGCGGGCGCAAATCCTGTCGGTTCACCCGACCGGTTACTCGTCAGTCGCTGGCGAGACTGGGGAGCTCCCGCACGTCACACGAAGCATGTCGCACACCACTTCGCACGCCATTTCGCACACTCGCACACCAAGGGGGTCCCGAGCATGACGGGCACTCGTATCGCCGCGCTCGGGCACTACCAGCCCGCCAAGGTCCTGACGAACGCCGACCTGACCGCGCTGGTCGACACCAGCGACGAGTGGATCACCAGCCGGGTCGGCATCAGGACCCGGCATGTCGCGGGCCCCGACGAGACGGTCGACGAGATGGCCGCCCACGCGGGCGCCAAGGCGCTGGCCGCCGCCGGGCTCACCCCCGCCGACGTCGACCTGGTGCTGGTGGCCACCTCCACGGCGATCGACCGCTCCCCGAACACCGCCGCCCGGGTCGCCGCCCGGCTGGGCATGGGGTCGCCCGCCACCCTGGACCTCAACGTCGTGTGCGCCGGCTTCACCCATGCGCTGGCCACCGCCGACCACGCCATACGGGCGGGTTCGGCGACCCGCGCGCTGGTGATCGGCGCCGACAAGATGACCGAGGTCACCGACTGGACCGACCGCACCACCTGCGTCCTGGTCGGTGACGGCGCGGGCGCGGCGGTCGTCGAGGCCGCCCCTGGAGCCGAGGCGGGCATCGGTCCGGTGCTGTGGGGCTCCGTCCCGGAGATGGGCCACGCCGTCCGCATCGAGGGCACCCCGCCGCGCTTCGCCCAGGAGGGCCAGGCGGTCTACCGCTGGGCCACCACGCAGCTGCCGCCCATCGCCCGCAGGGTGTGCGAGCGGGCGGGCATCGCGCCCGAGGAGCTGGCGGCGGTCGTGCTGCACCAGGCCAACCTGCGGATCATCGAGCCGGTCGCGCAGAAGATCGGCGCGGTCAACGCGGTGATCGCCCGGGATGTCACCGAGTCCGGCAACACCTCGGCCGCCTCCATCCCGATGGCGCTCAGCAAGCTGGTCGAGCGCGGCGAGGTCGCCTCCGGTGCGTCCGCCCTGCTCTTCGGCTTCGGCGGGAACCTCTCGTACGCCGGTCAGGTCGTCCGCGTACCGTGAAGCCGGCGCGCGGTCTGTGACCCACGTCTCTCCCGGCGCCCGGCCAGCACCTCGTCGAGAGCGAGCTCGCCGGCCACCTCGGGCTCTCCCGCCAGCCGGTGCGCGAGGCGTTGCAGCGGCTCAACACGGAGGGGCGGGTCGATCTGCGCCCGGCGCAGGGGGCGTTCGTCCACGAGCCGACGGAGGAGGAGGCGGACCAGCTGCTCTCGGTCCGTACGCTCCTGGAGGCCGAGGCCGCGCGGCTGGCCGCCGCCAACTCCGGCACCGCCGGCATCGCCGCCCTGGAGGAGCTGTGCACGCGGGGCGAGCAGGCGGTGGCGGACGACGACGTGGACGGGGCGGTGGCGACGAACGCCGCGTTCCACGCCAAGGTGATGGAGCTCGCCGGCAACGTCGTCCTCGCCGAGCTGGCCGCCCAGGTGGACCGCCGGGTGCGCTGGTACTACACGCCGGTCGCCCGGCAGCGCGGCAAGCAGCCCTGGATCGAGCACCGGGAACTGATCGCCGCGATCGCCGCCCGCGACGAACAGCGCGCCACCGACGTCATGCGCGCCCACACCGCACACACCCGCACCACCTACCACCACCGCGACACGGCCTGACCGTGCCGGTCAGTCCTCCGCTCCCTTGACCACGACGAGACGGAAGGCCGCGCCGTACGCGCCCACCCCTTGGCCCCTTCGCTGTCCGGCGACGGGAGGCAGTCGGGGGGACCCTCAGGGCTTTGTCCTGGCTGTGGAGAAAGTTGGCACGGATTCGCGCGCAACTTCTTCCCCCTGCGGGAAAGCGCTGCTACGTTCCCCCTCGAAAGCAGCACACCAAGGCCGAACACGACGGCGGGGAGGGGCGCGTGAGACGTATGACGGCTCGACCCGCCAACGCGCACCAGGCACGACTGCTGCGGCTGCTGCGCGACGGCGGGCCCAACTCCCGTGCGCAGCTGGGCGACCAGATCGACCTGTCCCGGTCCAAGCTGGCCGTCGAGGTGGACCGGCTCCTGGAGACCGGGCTCGTGGTGGCGGACGGGCTCGCCGCCTCGCGCGGGGGGCGGCGGTCGCACAACATACGGCTCGCGCCCGGACTCCGCTTTCTCGGCGTCGACATCGGCGCCACATCGATCGACGTGGCCGTCACCAACGCCGAGCTCGAGGTCCTGGGCCACCTCAACCACCCCATGGACGTACGCGAGGGCCCGGTCGCCGTGTTCGAGCAGGTGCTCGCCATGGCGGCCAAGCTCAAGGCGTCCGGCCTCGCCGAAGGCTTCGACGGTGCCGGGATCGGCGTACCCGGGCCGGTCCGCTTCCCCGAGGGCGTACCGGTCGCGCCGCCGATCATGCCCGGCTGGGACGGCTTCCCCGTCCGGGAGGCGCTCAGCCAGGAGCTGGGCTGCCCGGTCATGGTCGACAACGACGTGAACCTGATGGCGATGGGGGAGCAGCACGCGGGCGTCGCGCGCTCCGTGGGCGACTACCTCTGCGTCAAGATCGGTACGGGTATCGGCTGCGGCATCGTCGTCGGCGGCGACGTCTACCGGGGTACGACGGGCAGCGCCGGCGACATCGGCCACATCCAGGTCGTACCCGAAGGCCGTGCCTGCGCGTGCGGCAACCGGGGCTGCCTGGAGGCCCACTTCAGCGGCGCCGCGCTCGCCCGCGATGCCGAGGACGCGGCGCGCGCCGGCCAGTCCGAGGAGCTCACCCGCCGCCTGGAGGCGGCCGGGAGGCTCACCGCCGTGGACGTCGCCGCCGCTGCGGCCGCCGGTGACGCCACCTCGCTCGCCCTGATCCGCGAGGGCGGCGACCGCGTCGGCCAGGTCATCGCGGGGCTCGTCAGCTTCTTCAACCCGGGCCTGGTGGTGATCGGCGGCGGGGTGACCGGCCTCGGCCACAACCTGCTCGCCGCCGTCCGCACCCAGGTCTACCGCACGTCCCTGCCGCTGGCCACCGGCAACCTCCCCATCGTCCTGGGGGAGCTGGGCGCGATCGCCGGAGTCATCGGCGCCGCCCGGCTCATCAGCGACCACCTGTTCTCCCCGGCCTGATCCCTCACCGGCCGGACCGCAGCACCTCTTACCGCATACCTGGTACCTCGCCCTGCCCGCTCACCGGCACCGCACCCGCCCGCCGAGGGGATTCGTCATGGCAACACCAGAACCACCCCTGCTCACCATGTCCGGCATCACCAAGTCGTTCCCCGGCGTCCGCGCCCTCGACGGCGTCGACCTGGAGGTCCGGCCCGGCGAAGTCCACTGCCTCCTCGGCCAGAACGGCGCCGGGAAGTCCACCCTCATCAAGGTCCTCGCCGGCGCCCACCAGCCCGACGACGGCACCATCACCTGGCGCGGCGAACGGGTCACGCTCAAGTCGCCCATCGCCGCCATGCGCCTCGGCATCGCCACCATCTACCAGGAACTGGACCTGGTGGAAGGCCTGTCGGTCGCCGAGAACGTCTTCCTCGGCCACGAGCCCACCACCGCCGGCTTCGTCGTACGCGGCCGGAGCGCCCGCACCACCACCGCCGCCCTGCTGCGCCGCCTCGGCCACCCGGAGATCGATCCCGCCCGGCCGGTCGGCGACCTGTCCGCCGCCCAGCAGCAGATCGTCTCCATGGCCCGCGCGCTCTCCCACGACGTACGCCTCATCGTCATGGACGAGCCGTCCGCCGCCCTCGACCCCGACGAGACCGCCAACCTCTTCCGGATCGTCGCCGACCTGACCGCCGACGGGGTCGCCGTCGTCTACATCTCCCACCGCCTGGAGGAGATCCGCCGCATCGGCGACCGCGTGACCGTACTGAAGGACGGGCGGGCCGTCGCCGGGGGACTGCCCGCCAAGGACACACCGACACGCGACATCGTTGCCATGATGACCGGCCGGAATGTCGAGTACGTCTTCCCCGAGCGCCCTGCCCGGCCGATCGGCGACGCCCCCGTACTGAAGGTCGAAGGCCTCACGCGGGAGGGCGAGTTCGCGCCGGTCGACCTCGAACTGCGGCCCGGTGAGATCGTCGGCCTCGCCGGACTCGTCGGCTCCGGACGCTCCGAGATCCTGGAGACCATCTACGGAGCCCGCCGCCCCACCGCCGGACGCGTCCTCGTCGACGGCCGACCCCTGCGCCCCGGCAGCGTCCGCGCCGCCATCCGCGCCGGACTCGGCCTCGCCCCCGAGGAACGCAAGGCACAGGGCCTGCTGATGCTCGAATCCGTGGCCCGCAACGTCTCCGTGTCGTCCCTGGCCCGCTTCTCGCGCGCCGGCTGGCTCGACCGTACGGCGGAGCGCGCCGCCGCCCGCACCGCGACCCGCGAACTGTCGCTGCGCCCCGACAACCCCGACGCCCGTATCCGCACCCTCTCCGGCGGCAACCAGCAAAAGGCCGTCCTCGCCCGCTGGCTGCTGCGCGGCTGCCGCGTCCTCCTCCTCGACGAGCCGACCCGCGGCGTCGACGTCGGCGCCCGCGCCGAGCTGTACGCCGTGATCCGCCGCCTCGCAGACGACGGGCTCGCCGTCCTGCTCGTCTCCAGCGAGGTCCCCGAAGTGCTGGGTCTCGCCGACCGGGTGCTGGTGCTCCGCGAGGGCCACGTCGTCCACACGGCGCCCGCCCGGGAGCTCGACGAGCACCGCGTACTCGACCTTGTGATGGAAGGGAGCCCTACGTCATGACGCAGCCCGCGCCGCCCGCGCCCGTCACGACCGCCGAACCACCCGTCGGCAAAGCCGGTGGCCGTCCGCCCCTGGGGCTGCGGGCCGATGTCCGCAACCTCTCCCTGCTGGGTGTCCTCGCCGTGCTGATCGCGGTCGGCGGCATCACCAAGCCCGACCAGTTCCTCGACACCAACAATCTCCAACTCGTCCTCACCCAGGCGTCCGTCATCGGTGTCGTGACCGTCGGCATGACGTTCGTCATCACCAGCGGCGGCATCGACCTGTCGGTCGGCGCGATCGTCGCCCTGGCGTCCGTGTGGGCGACCACCGTCGCCACCCAGGAGTACGGCTTCGCCGGCATCCTCTTCACGGCCGTCGTCGTCGGCTTGGGCTGCGGCCTGGTGAACGGTGTGCTCATCGCGTACGGCGGGATGGTCCCCTTCATCGCGACGCTGGCCATGCTCGCCTCGGCGCGCGGCCTCGCCCTCCAGATCACCGACGGCAAGACCCAGATCGTCACCGTCCAGTCGGTCCTCGACCTCGGCGTCCCCGACGCGTACATCCTCGGCATACCGCCGCTGGTCCTGGTCTTCGCCGCCGTCACCGTCATCGGCTGGCTGCTGCTGAACCGCACCACCTTCGGGCGCCGCACCGTCGCCGTCGGCGGCAACGCGGAGGCCGCGCGGCTCGCCGGGATCGACGTACGCCGCCAGCGCCTCTACCTCTACCTGCTGTCCGGGCTGTGCTGCGGCATCGCGGCCTTCCTGCTGATCGTCCTGGCGGGCTCCGGCCAGAACACCAACGGCAACCTGTACGAACTCGACGCGATCGCCGCCGCGATCATCGGCGGCACGCTGCTCAGCGGCGGACGCGGCACCATCGTCGGCTCCGTACTCGGCGTCCTCGTCTTCACCACGATCACCAACATCTTCGCCCTGAACAACCTCCAGAGCGACGTCCAGCAGATCGCCAAGGGCGCGATCATCGTCGCCGCCGTCCTCGTCCAGCGCCGCACCGCACGCGGCTCCGGCGAGGCCTGACGCCCTCGTTTGCGTTCCCCGCCTGTGTGTCCCGACCGGAAGGGTTCCCCCGCCATGCCAGAAACCAGCCGCAGAGGCCTGTTGTTCGGCACCGCCGCCGTCTCCGCCGGCGCCCTGCTGACCGCCTGCACCAGCAACGAACCCAAGAACTCCACCCCCGCCACCAACAACGTCCCGGCCGCCGACGACAAGCCCGGCACTCCCGTGACCATCGGCTTCGCCGGCCCGCAGGCCGACCACGGCTGGCTCAACGCCATCAACGTCAACGCCAAGCAACGGGCGGAGAAGTACTCGGAGGTGACCCTGGAGATCACCGAGGGATCGAACGACACCGCCGTCCAGATCGGCCAGATCCAAACCTTGATCAACAAGAAGGTCGACGTGCTGGTGATCCTTCCGGCCGACGGCAAGGCCCTCACCCAGGTCGGGCTCCAGGCCATGAAGGCCGGCATCCCGGTGATCAACCTCGACCGGATCTTCGCCTCCCCGCAGGCGTACCGCTGCTGGATCGGCGGCGACAACTACGGCATGGGCCTCAACGCCGGCCGCTACATCGGTGAGCGGCTCAAGGACAAACCCAACGCGAAGGTCGTCGAACTGGCGGGCATGGACAACCTGGAGCTCACCAAGCAGCGCACCCAGGGCTTCGACGACGCGCTGAAGAACTACCCCAACATCAAGAAGGTGGCCCGCCAGGCCGCCGAGTTCACCGTCGAGTCCGGCCAGGCGAAGATGGCGCAGCTCCTCCAGGCACAGGGGACGTTCGACGCGCTGTGGAACCACGACGACGACCAGGGCGTGGGCGCGCTGCGGGCCATTCAGCAGGCCGGCCGCAGCGAATTCCTGATGGTGGGCGGGGCGGGCGCCAAGTCGGCGATGGATGCCATCAAGGCCGACAACAGCGTGCTCAAGGCGACCGTGCTCTACCCGCCGACCATGGCGGCCACCGCCATCGACCTGGCCCGGGCGCTGGGCCAGAAGAAGGGCGTAAGCGGCATGTCGGAGCTGGAGATCCCGGCGTCGATCACCCTGTACTCCGCCGTGGTGACCAAGGAGAACGTCGACGAGTACCTGCCGACGGGCTTCAGCTGACGCGGCTCTGCCCGCCCCCACCGAGCAACCGACGAGGAGGAACCCGTATGGCGCAGCAGGAACGGACCATCGGCGAACGGACCATCGACGAACGGACGATCGGCATCGGCATGGTCGGGTACGCGTTCATGGGCGCCGCCCACTCACAGGGCTGGCGCACCGTCGGCCGCGTCTTCGACCTGCCGCTGCGGCCGGTGCTCGCCGCCGTCTGCGGACGCGACGCCGCCGCCGTGCGGGCGGCCGCGGACAGGCACGGCTGGGCCGCCGCCGAGACCGACTGGCGGGACCTCGTCGCGCGCGACGACGTGGACGTGGTGGACATCTGCACCCCGGGCGACAGCCATGCGGAGATCGCCATCGCCGCCCTGGAGGCGGGCAAGCACGTGCTGTGCGAGAAGCCCCTCGCCAACACGGTCGCCGAGGCGGAGGCCATGGTCGCGGCCGCCGAGCGGGCCCGGGCACGCGGCCGGGTCGCCATGGTCGGCTTCAACTACCGGCGCGTGCCCGCGATGACGTACGCGCGCGGCCTCATCGAGGAGGGGCGGCTGGGCGCGCTGCGCCACGTACGGGTGACGTACCTCCAGGACTGGCTCGTCGACCCGGACTTCCCGCTCACCTGGCGGCTTCAGCGCGCGCACGCGGGGTCGGGCGCGCTGGGGGACCTGGGCGCGCACATCGTGGACCTCGCGCAGTACCTGGCGGGGGAGCCGCTCGTGGGGGTGTCGGCGCTCACCGAGACCTTCGTACGCGAGCGGCCGCTGATCGCGGGGGCGTCGGCCGGGCTCGCGGGCGCGTCGGCCGGGCTCTCGGCGCCGGCGGAGCTGCCTGCGTCTGCGGGGCTCTCGGCATCTGCGGGGCTCTCGGCGTCGGGGGGCGCCGAGAGCGGGCCCGTGACGGTGGACGACGCGGCGGTGTTCACCGGGCGGCTGGCGTCGGGGGCGCTGGTGTCGTTCGAGGCGACGCGGATGGCGGCGGGCCGCAAGAACGCGCTGCGGCTGGAGATCAACGGGGAGCGCGGCTCGCTCGCCTTCGACCTGGAACGGCTGAACGAGCTGTCGTTCTACGACGGGAGCGACCCGGCGGAGTCGGCCGGCTTCCGGCGGATCCTCGTCACCGAGCCGGACCACCCCTACCTGGAGGCGTGGTGGCCGCCCGGCCACGCCCTCGGCTACGAGCACACCTTCGCCCACCAGGCGCGCGACCTGGTCCACGCCATCGCCTCCGGCACCGAGCCGGCGCCGTCCTTCGCGGACGGGCTGCGGGTGCAGCGCGTGCTGGCGGCCGTGGAGGAGAGCGCCGAGAAGAACGCCGTCTACACCCCCGTACCGCTGTAGGAGGTATGTGATGCCACGTCCCTTCACTCTCTTCACCGGCCAGTGGGCCGACCTGCCGCTGGAGGAGGTCTGCCGCCTCGCCCGTGACTTCGGCTACGACGGTCTCGAACTCGCTTGCTGGGGGGACCACTTCGAGGTCGACAAGGCGCTGGCCGATCCCTCGTACCTGGACGGGCGGCGGGCGCTGCTCGACAAGTACGGCCTGAAGTGCTGGGCGATCTCCAACCACCTGGTCGGCCAGGCCGTCTGCGACCATCCCATCGACGAGCGGCACCAGGCCATCGTGCCGGGGCGGATCTGGGGCGACGGCGACCCCGAGGGCGTACGGCAGCGGGCCGCCCGGGAGCTCGCGGACACCGCGCGGGCGGCCGCCGCCTTTGGCGTACACACGGTCATCGGGTTCACCGGGTCGTCCATCTGGCACCTGGTGGCCATGTTCCCGCCGGTGCCGGAGCGGATGATCGAGCGTGGGTACGAGGACTTCGCCGACCGGTGGAACCCGATCCTGGACGTGTTCGACGCGGAGGGCGTGCGGTTCGCCCACGAGGTCCACCCGAGCGAGATCGCGTACGACTACTGGACCACGCAGCGGGCCCTGGAGGCGGTGGACCGGCGCCCGGCCTTCGGGCTCAACTTCGACCCGAGCCACTTCGTGTGGCAGGACCTGGACCCGGTCGGGTTCCTGTACGACTTCCGCGACCGGATCTACCACGTGGACTGCAAGGAGGCGCGGCGGCGGCTCGACGGCCGCAACGGCCGGCTCGGCTCGCACCTGCCGTGGGGCGATCCGCGGCGCGGCTGGGACTTCGTGTCGGCCGGGCACGGGGACGTGCCGTGGGAGGACGTGTTCCGGATGCTGCGTTCGATCGGTTATGAGGGTCCGGTGTCGGTGGAGTGGGAGGACGCCGGGATGGACCGGCTGACCGGCGCTCCGGAAGCGCTTGCCACGCTGAAGCGGTACGACTTCGACCCGCCCGCCGCCTCGTTCGACGCCGCGTTCGGCGGCTCCGAGTAGGGGCATCGGGGCAGGTCGCCGGGCCGGTGGCGGTCGCCGCCACCGGACGGTCCGGCCTGCCCGCCCCGGCTTTGTCCAGTGCCGGGAAAAAGTGCGACTCCCGTCACGCACAAGGGCTTTCGGCGCAGGACCAACCCGGCTAACGTCCCTTCCGTGTACGGCCCTGAGGTGTACAGGACACGAGCACATCAGGGTGTGAACCCACTTCCGACCAACGACCAGCGTGACGGCGCACGCCGGTCCCCGGACAACCCGGTGCGGCTCCCGGCGGGGGTACTCCCCGCGGGGCCGCCCGATCGAGGCAACAGCCCGTACCCCGGCCTTCTCCGGAGGACACTCGTGCACAGAAAACGGCTCGGAGCACGCAACGCGCTCGCACTTCTGACCGGCGGCGTACTCGCCATGACGTCGTTCGCCCTCGGAGCCCCACCGGGCGCGGCGGCCGAGGAGCCGTCGCCCACGGTGGCCGAGGAGCAGTTCCAGCAGGTCACCCTCGCCAAGGGCGGCGAGGAGGTCGGCGAACCGATGTCGCTGGCCGTGCTGCCCGACCGCAGCGTGCTGCACACGTCGCGGAACGGCGAGCTGCGGCGTACCGACGCCGCCGGCAACACCCGCGTCATCGGCACCGTGCCGGTCTACTCCCACGACGAGGAGGGCCTCCAGGGCATCGCCCTGGACCCCGGCTTCGCGCAGAACCGGGCCGTCTTCCTCTACTACGCACCCCCGCTCGACACCCCGGCCGGGGACGCGCCGAACGACGGGACGGCCGCCGACTTCGCGAAGTACGACGGCGTCAACCGGCTCTCGCGGTTCGTGCTGAAGGCCGACGGCACCCTCGACAACGCCAGCGAGAAGAAGGTCATCGACATCCCCGCGACGCGCGGCATCTGCTGCCACGTCGGCGGCGACATCGACTTCGACGCGCAGGGCAACCTGTACCTGTCGACGGGCGACGACTCCAACCCCTTCGCCTCCGGCGGCTACACCCCCATCGACGAGCGGCCCACCCGCAACCCCGCCTACGACGCCCGCCGGACGTCCGGCAACACCAACGACCTGCGCGGCAAGATCCTGCGCATCAAGGTCGCCGACGACGGCTCGTACACGATCCCCGACGGCAACCTCTTCGCTCCCGGCACCGCCAAGACGCGGCCCGAGATCTACGCGATGGGCTTCCGCAACCCGTTCCGCTTCAGCGTCGACAAGAAGACCGGCGTGCTGTACGTCGGTGACTACGGGCCCGACGCGGGCGCGGCCGACCCCAAGCGCGGCCCGGCCGGACAGGTCGAGTTCGCCCGCGTGACCAGGCCGGGCAACTTCGGCTGGCCGTTCTGCACGGGCGACAACGACCCGTACGTCGACTACGACTTCGCCACCAAGACCTCCGGCGCGACCTTCGACTGCGCGGCGCCCAAGAACGACTCGCCGCACAACACGGGCCTGGCCGACCTGCCGCCGGCCGAGCCCGCGTGGATCCCGTACGACGGCGGGTCGCTGCCCGAGTTCGGTTCCGGTTCCGAGTCGCCGATGGGCGGGCCGGTGTACCGGTACGACGCCACCAACCCGTCGCCGGTGAAGTTCCCGGAGGCGTACGACGGGGACTTCTTCGCCGGCGAGTTCGGGCGGCGCTGGATCAAGCGCATCGAACACGGTGCTGACGGGGCCGTGCAGTCCATCAACCCGGTGCCGTGGACCGGCACCCAGGTGATGGACATGGCCTTCGGCCCGGACGGGGCGCTGTACGTCCTCGACTACGGCACCGCCTGGTTCGGCGGCGACGAGAACTCCGGCCTCTACCGGATCGAGAACGCCACCGGCGGCTTCTCTCCGGTCGCCGAGGCGTCCGCCGGCAAGACGTCCGGCAAGGCACCGCTGCGGGTCGCCTTCTCGTCGGCGGGCACGACGGACGCCGACGGGGACGCCCTGACGTACAGCTGGGACTTCGGCGACGGGGGCACCTCCACGGCCGCCAACCCCACGTACACGTACAGGAAGAACGGCACCTACACCGCGACCGTCACCGCGCGCGACCCCTCGGGCCGCACCGGCTCCGCCAGCGTCCACGTGGTCGTCGGCAACACCGCCCCCAAGGTGACCCTCGACCTGCCGGCCGAGGGCGCGCTGTTCAGCTTCGGCGACGAGATCCCGTTCAAGGTGACCGTCACCGACCCGGAGGACGGCACGATCGACTGCGCGAAGGTCAAGGTCACCTACATCCTCGGCCATGACAGCCACGGCCACCCGGTGACCTCGGCTCATGGGTGCTCGGGCACTATCAAGACGTCCGCGGACGGCGGCCACGACCCGAACGCCAACATCTTCGGGGTCTTCGACGCCGAGTACACGGACGGCGGGGGCGGCGGCCAGGCCGCGCTGACCGGCCACGACCAGGCGCAGCTCCAGCCGCGCCACCGGCAGGCCGAGCACTTCTCGTCGCAGTCCGGCATCCGTACGTACGACAAGGCCACCGCCAACGGCGGCAAGACGGTCGGCGACATCGACAACGGCGACTGGATCGCCTTCACGCCCTACAACCTGACCGGGTCGACGAAGCTGACCGCCCGGATCTCCTCGGGTGGCGCGGGCGGCTTCCTGGAGGTACGCACCGGGTCGGCGACCGGCACGCTGCTGGGGTCCGCCCCGGTGCCGGTGACGGGCGGCTGGGAGACCTTCCAGGACATCGACGTCCCGCTGCGGGCCGTACCGAAGCGGACGACCGAGCTGTTCCTGGTCTTCAAGGGCGGGGCGGGCGCCTTGTACGACGTCGACGACTTCGAGCTGTCGAACACGCCCGTCGACCGGACCGCCAAGCGGGTGCTGGTCTTCTCCAAGACGGCCGGCTTCCGGCACGACTCCATCCCGGCCGGCATCGCGGCCCTGAAGGAGCTGGGTGCTTCGAGCAACATCACGGTCGACGCGACGGAGACCGCGGCGCAGTTCACCACCAACAACCTGGCCCGGTACGACGCGGTCGTGTTCCTGTCGACGACCGGTGACGTGCTGAACGCCGAGCAGCAGAAGGCGTTCGAGAACTACGTCGCCACGGGCGGCGGCTACGTGGGTGTCCACGCGGCCGCCGACACCGAGTACGACTGGGAGTTCTACGGTGGCCTCGTCGGCGCCCACTTCGCCTCCCACCCGCACATCCAGCCCGCCACCGTACGCGTCGAGGACCACCGGCACCCGGCCACCTCCCACCTTCCGGCGGCCGGCTGGGAGCGCACGGACGAGTGGTACAACTACCGCACCAACCCGCGCGGTCAGGCCCGCATCCTCGCCACCCTCGACGAAAGCACCTACCAGGGCGGCACGATGAAGGGCGACCACCCGATCGCCTGGTGCCAGACATACGAGGGCGGGCGCGCCTTCTACACCGGAGGCGGCCACACGGCCGCGTCCTACGCCGAACCCGCGTTCCGGCAGCACCTGCTGGGTGGCCTCCGCTACGCCACCGGGCAGGTCCGCGCCGACTGCACGCCGAAGACCGGCTACCGCCCCCTCTTCAACGGCCACACCCTGGAGGGCTGGAAGCAGGCCGGACCGGGGAAGTTCACCGTCGTGGACGGTGAGCTGCGCACCGAGGGCGGTATGGGGATGCTCTGGTACCAGGCGAAGGAGCTCTCGTCGTACTCGCTGAGGCTGGACTGGAAGATGGCGGGCGACGACAACTCCGGTGTCTTCGTCGGGTTCCCGGCGTCCGACGACCCCTGGTCGGCCGTGAACAACGGCTACGAGATCCAGATCGACGCCACCGATGCCGCCGACCGCACGACCGGAGCCGTGTACGGCTTCAGATCGGCGGACATCAAGGCCCGTGACCAGGTCCTCCGTCCGCCGGGGCAGTGGAACAGCTACGAGATCAAGGTCCAAGGGGAACGCCTCCAGGTCTTCCTCAACGGGGTGAAGATCAACGACTTCGCCAACACCGACCCGGTCCGCAGCCTGAAGGACGGCTACATCGGCCTCCAGAACCACGGCGCCGACGACCAGGTGTCCTTCCGCAACATCCAGCTCAAGGAGCTGGACTAGAACCGGCGGCGGGCGGGGAGGCGCCGTACCCCCCGCCCGCCGTCTCCAACGCACCACACCCAGGGAGGCTGGCCATGTGTGCTGATCAACGTGTCGGGGTCTGGTTCGTCGGGGCGCGCGGCTCCGTCGCCACCACCGCCGTGGCGGGGTGCGCGGCGGTCGCCGCCGGGCTGCACCCGCCGACGGGCATGGTCACGGAAACCCCGCCGTTCGCCGCCTCCGGCCTCCCCTCCCTCTCCTCGCTCGTCTTCGGCGGGCACGACACGGCGGCGTGTCCGCTGCCCAAACGGGCGGAGGAGCTGACGGCGGCCGGCGTCCTCCCGCACGGCCTGCCCGCCGCCGTACGCGGCGAACTCGCCGCGGCGGACACGGAGATCCGCCCCGGCGGACCCGTCCCCGGTGACACACGCACCGACGAGGAACTCATCACGTCCTTCACCTCCGACATCACCGACTTCACGTGCCGCCACGGCCTCGCCCGTACGGTCGTGATCAACGTCGCCTCCACGGAACCCGCCCCGGGCCCGGACGACCCGCGCCTCGCGCCCAGCTCCCTCTACGCGGCCGCCGCACTGCGGGCCGGCTGCCCCTACGTCAACTTCACCCCCTCCACCGGGCTGCGCACCGCGGCCCTCTCCGACGCCGTCGCCGCCTGTGGACTTCCCCACGCCGGCCGCGACGGCAAGACAGGCCAGACGCTGCTCCGTTCCGTGCTCGCCCCGATGTTCGTGCAGCGCGCCCTGTCCGTACGGGCATGGTCCGGCACCAATCTCCTGGGCGGCGGGGACGGAGCGGCGCTGGCCGACCCGGCCGCGGCGGCCGCGAAGAACGCCGGCAAGGAACGCGTGCTGGCCGACACCCTCGGCGTGGTGCCGGAAGGGGACGTCCACATCGACGACGTCCCGTCCCTCGGCGACTGGAAGACCGCCTGGGACCACATCGCCTTCGACGGGTTCCTCGGCTCCCGTATGGTCCTCCAGACCATCTGGCAGGGCTGCGACTCGGCCCTCGCCGCACCCCTGGTCCTGGACCTGGCCCGCCTCCTCTCCCGCGCCCACGAAGCCGGCCTCTCCGGCGCCCTCCCCGAACTCGGCTTCTACTTCAAGGACCCCGACGGCGGCCCGGCGGCCCTCTCCGACCAATACGCCGCGCTCCTCTCCTTCGCCACCCGCCTCCGGGACGCCCGATGACCCCGCCCCCCGGCGCCGCCGCCCCGCTACCGTCCAGCACTCCCGACGGCCCCGCCACCCAGAACCCCTCGCAAGCCCCCGCCGCCGTGTCGTCCGCGGCGACCACGGACGACACCGCCCGAGCCGCCGACCCGGCCGGTCCGGCAGGCCGGCGCGCGGGTGGGGCGCGCCGGCAGCTGGGCGCCCTGGCGGCGCTCCTCCCGGCCGCCGCCACCGGCCTGCGCGCCGCGCTCACCGAAGCCCGGGCAGGCCGGTCCCCGAACCGCAGCCGCCGGACACAGGGGGAAGCCCTTCCGCTCACGGCTTCCGGTGGCCGCCCCGCCGCGTACACCCCGCCCGCCGAGCGCCCGCGAGGTACGCGGCGACGGGCCTGGGCGGAACTCCTGCGTGTCTCCGCCCTGTTCACGGTGCCGGGCGACGCGCTCGCGGGCGCGGCGGCCGTGGGTGTGCGCCCCAACCGGCGCACCGTGCTGGCCATCGGTTCCTCCCTCTGCCTGTACGAGGCGGGCATGGCGCTCAACGACTGGGCCGACCGTGACGAGGACGCCGTCGACCGCCCGCACCGCCCCATCCCGTCGGGGCGCATCGCGCCGCCCGCCGCCCTGGCCGCCTCGGCGGCCCTGACGGCCACGGGCCTCGCGCTCGCCGCCCGCGCGGGCCGGGCGCCCCTGGCGGTGGCGACCGCCCTGGCCGCGACGGTCTGGGCATACGACCTCCGCCTGAAACACACCCGCGCGGCCCCCGCCGCCATGGCCACGGCCCGCGCGCTGGACCTCCTCCGCGGCGCCACC
>NZ_NBCN01000029.1:0-82689 GCF_002099185.1 Streptomyces sp. CB03238
CGTCCCGTCCAGCGCCGCCAGCCGCTCCCGCCGCCCGGCCAGCGCCGACCCGGCACCCGCACCCGACCCCCCACCCGCCCCCGACCCAAAACCCCCACCAGCACCCGCCTCCGCCCCAACACCCGCACCGCCATCCACCCCGTCGTTCTCCACCACCAGCACCGCGCACCCCCCCTCCGCGCCCGCCGGCACGGACACCGTCACCGTCACCGAGCACCGCCGCGCGTCCCCGTGCCGCAGCACGTTCGTCGTGCCCTCCCGTACCACCCAGGCGAGCGCCGACTGGACCCGCACCGGCAGGTCCACATCCCCCGCCGCCACCGTGCACGCGATGCCGGCGGCCGCCAACACACCTCGCGCGCCCTCCAGTTCCGTGTGCAGGTCGGCCTCCCGGTAGCCGCGCACCACGTCCCGCACCTCCCGCTGGGACTCCTGCGCGATCCGCTGCACCTCGGCCATCTGCTCCATCGCCGCCTCCTCCTTGCCGCGCCGGGCCAGCTGTACCGCCAGCTCGCTCTTCAGCGCGATCACCGAAAGGTTGCGGCCCATGACGTCGTGCAGGTCCCGCCCGAACCGCAGCCGCTCCTCCGCGACCGCGAGCCGCGCCTGCAGCTCCCGCGCCGCGTCCAGTTCCCACACCGCCCGCAGCAGCCAGCCCGAGAACCCGCTGGTGAACGCCAACAGCACCCCGCCGACCAGGAACCCCACCGAGAAGCCGACAGCCTCCTGCCCGGGCAGCCCCAGCGCCAGGCAGACCAGCGCGATGCCCGCCCCCGTCGCCAGGACCAGGTACAGCATGTGCCGCGCCTTCACCATGCACAGCACCACCGACCCGATACCGAAGCCGAGCGCCCCGACCACCACCGCCCCGGCCGTCCCGGCGTCGTCCAGCGCACCGACCCTCCGCAGCACCAGCGCCCCGGCGGCCAGCACGACCGACAGCGCGCCGTGGGCGGCGATCAGCCGGTACGGGCGCTCCCGCCGCCCCACGGTCCAGTCCAGCGCCCGCGACGACAGCACCCCGCCCAGCACGGCGTGCGCGCACGCCAGCAGCAGGAGCCAGCCACCCAGCGGCTGCGGCGCCCCGGAGAGCGCCCGCAGCCCGACCCCACCGATCTCGATCAGCGCGAACGTGTGGAACGACCAACGGGTGTAGAGCTCGACCTTCTCCGGGTTGCTCCGCCGGCTCCACCAGCCCGTCAGCCTCATGTCCCGCTCCCCCGAAACCCTCAGCGCCGTGGTTCCCAGCGGAACCACCGCTGCACAGCAAACACCGAGATCACCGTCCAGGCCAGCGCTGTGAGCGCCGCGCCCACCAGCTCCTCGGCGTCGCCCCCGCCGCCCAGCCAGCCGGCCCGTACGAGCGTCATCACACCCGTCAGCGGCAGCAGTTCGCACACCGAGGCGACCTTTTCCGGAAGGATCTCCAGCGGCATGAACAACCCCGAGCCGAACGACGAGACGAGGAACAGCGGCATGGTGGTGATCTGCGCGCTCTCCACGGTGCGGGTGGCCGCCGCCGTCGCCCCGGCAAGCGCGATCAGCATCACCACCCCCACCAGCACACCGCCCACCAGCAGTTCGGGCCGCTGCGGCGCGCCCACACCGAGGAACGCCACGCCCGCCACCACGATCAGCGCGCTCTGCGCCACCGCGAGCACGACCGCCGGCAGCGCGGTCCCGGCGAGGATCTCCCGGTCGGACGCCTCGCCCGTACGCAGCCGCTTGAGCACCAGCTCCTCGCGCCGGGCCACGTACGCGGTGACGAGGTTGAGGTAGACGACGAGGATCAGCATCATCACGACGCCGCCGCTCAGCGCCGCCTCGACGGCGCTCATCCCGGCCCGGTCGAGGTCGACACGGTCGAGCGAGCCGCGCAGCACCCCCACCATCAGCACGGGCATCAGCAGCGCCGTGAACAGCGCGTACCGGTTCCGTACGAGGAGCGTCAGTTCGGCCCGCCCCAGCGTGCCCATCCGTTCCGCCACGGACGTCATGTCACACACCCACCGTTTCGTTCCGCGCGATGTCGTGGAAGGCCTCTTCGAGGGAGGCGGACCGGGCGTCGAGCCCTTCGAGCCGTACGCCGCTCTCGCGGGCCCACAGCAGCAGCTCGCCGAGCGCGTGCTGGAGCGCGTGCGTACGGATCTCGACCCTCCGACCCGTCGCGGCGGCCTTCAGCGACAGCGGCAACCGCCCGGCCGGCACCCCTTCGGGGAGGGTGAAGCGGATGCGGGCGGGCCGCCCGGCCGTCACCTCGGCGGGCGTGCCGGCCGTCACGACCCGGCCCCGGTGCATGATCGCCAACCGGTCGGCGAGTGCCTCGGCCTCCTCCAGGTAGTGCGTCGTGAGCAGCACGGTCGTACCGCCGTCCCGCAGCGCCCGCACCAATTCCCAGGTGTCGCGCCGCCCCTCCGCGTCCAGCCCGGTCGTCGGTTCGTCCAGGAACAGCACCTCGGGGCGGCCGAGCAGGGCGAGCGCGAGGTCGAGCCGCCGCTTCTCGCCGCCGGACAGCTGCTTGACGCGTACGCGGGCCCGGGCGCCGAGCCCGACCATCTCCAGCGCCTCCCCGGCCGGCCGCGCACCGGTGGTGCAGCCGGCCCACATCCGTACGGTCTCGGTGGCCGTGAGGTCGGAGGGGAAGCCGCCCTCCTGGAGCATCACCCCGACCCGGGGCCGGACGGCGGCGCGTTGGGCGTACGGGTCGTGGCCGAGGACCCGTACGGTGCCGCCGCTCGGGCGGGCGAGGCCCTCCAGCAGTTCCACGGTGGAGGTCTTGCCGGCGCCGTTGGTGCCGAGCAGGGCGAAGATCTCGCCGGGCGCCACGGAGAAGGTGATTCCGGTCACGGCCTCGAAGCCCCCGGCGTAGCTGCGCCGGACGTCTTCCGCCTCAATCACTTGGGTCATGCCTCAAGGCTTCCGCCGCCCGCCGCGCGCGGGCAGGCCGCGCTGTCACCGGTTGTCGATGACAAATGTCATCGGGCGCCAATCGTGAGGGAAGAACGCCGAAGGCCCCGGTCGTGATGACCGGGGCCTTCGTACTCTGAGCGGACGACGAGATTCGAACTCGCGACCCTCACCTTGGCAAGGTGATGCTCTACCAACTGAGCCACGTCCGCAGTGCTCCCGACCAGCTTTCACTGGGCGGTGCGAACACCACTGTACCTGATCCACCGGAGTGGTCGGTAAGCGATGCAGAGCGGGTGACAGGGATCGCACACTGCGCCTTCCCCCTGGAAGGGGGATGTTCTACTACTGAACTACACCCGCACGCTCCGTGAGGTTCGGGCCTTTCGGCCTTGCCCCTCGGCGTGATCCAGACTCTAGCGGATCACCTGGGGTGTCGCGCAACTCGGTGCTCCGGGGCAGTCGGCGACGGTCGTTCAGCTCGCCTCGCGGAACGCCTCGTAGACCCGCTTCGGGATCCGGCCGCGTGCCGGGACGTCCATCTTGTTGGACTGCGCCCAGGCGCGGACGGCCGCCGGGTCGGGTTCGAGCGCGGTGCGCTTGTACGAGGCGCGTGGCGCCCCGGCGCCGCCCCCGCCGCCCGTACCGCCGCCGACGGACTGCTTGCGGCCGGCCGACACGTACGGCGCGAGGGTCTCGCGCAGTTTCTTTGCATTGGCGGGATTGAGGTCGATCTCGTACGTCTTACCGTCGAGGCCGAACATGACCGTTTCCGCCGCTTCCCCTCCGTCGATGTCGTCGAAGAGTGTGACCACTACGCGCTGCGCCACGGATATCGGTCCTTTCCCGCGGTGTGCCGCCTGGCGCGCCTGCCCACGTGCTCGACATGCGTGACATGCGGCGATACCGGATTTACGGCTGTCGAGAGGCAATGCTTCTTTCCTCTGTATTCCTTTGTACAGCGGATCGCGTGGCATTGTGAACCCAGCCAATTGCATCAGCGTGTCCGGCGCCAATGCCCGGGGTCATTCTTTTCCGGGATTTTTCCCGCTGGTTCTCGGCGCGTTCTTGCACGTTTTTGTAGGGTCCTCCAGATGTCTACCCGCGTAGAATTTGGAGACAGGTACGCTGAGGGAACCGCCCACGCAACACACCACCGGGAGTGCCAGTGGCACGCGTCGTAGTCGACGTCATGCTCAAGCCGGAGATCCTCGACCCGCAGGGACAGGCGGTGCAGCGCGCACTGCCCCGTCTCGGCTTCGAGGGAATCGCCGACGTCCGTCAGGGGAAGCGTTTCGAGCTCGATGTGGAAGGGCCGGTCGATGACGCCGCCCTCGCCCGCATCCACGAGATGGCCGAAACCTTCCTCGCCAACACCGTCATCGAGGACTTCGTCGTGAAGGTGGAGTCGTGACCGCTCGGATCGGGGTCGTCACCTTCCCCGGGACGCTCGACGACCGGGACGCGCTGCGCGCGGTCCGGCTCGCGGGCGCGGAGCCCGTGTCGCTCTGGCACCGTGACAAGGCCCTCCAGCAGGTCGACGCGGTCGTCCTGCCGGGTGGGTTCTCCTACGGCGACTACCTGCGCGCCGGTGCCATCTCCCGGTTCTCGCCGGTGATGGAAACGATCATCGAGCAGGCGAAGGCCGGTATGCCGGTCCTGGGCATCTGCAACGGCTTCCAGGTGCTGACCGAGTCGCACCTGCTGCCTGGCGCGATGCTGCGCAACAACCACCTGCACTTCATCTGCCGGGACCAGAAGCTGCGGGTGGAGAACGCGGAAACCGCCTGGACCGCCGATTACGCGCAGGACCAGGAGATCCACATCCCGCTCAAGAACATCGACGGACGGTACGTCGCCGACGAGCGCACGCTCGACGAGCTGGAGGCCGAGGGCCGCGTCGTCTTCCGGTACGAAGAGTTCAACCCCAATGGCTCGCTGCGGGACATCGCCGGCATCACCAACGCCGCCGGCAACGTCGTCGGCCTGATGCCGCACCCCGAGCACGCCGTGGAGCCGCTGGTCGGCACGGGCCGTACCGACGGGCTCGGTTTCTTCACCTCGATCCTCAAGAAGCTGGTCAACGTCTGATGAGCCTCGACACCGTCAAGCACGCCACCGAGACCCCCGACGTCGAGCAGCCGTGGGCCGAGCTCGGCCTGAAGAAGGACGAGTACGAGCGCATCCGGGAGATCCTGGGCCGGCGCCCGACCGGTGCCGAGCTGGCCATGTACTCCGTCATGTGGTCGGAGCACTGCTCGTACAAGAGCAGCAAGGTCCACCTGAAGCAGTTCGGCGAGAAGGTGCCGGAGAACGACGCGATGCTCGTCGGCATCGGCGAGAACGCGGGTGTCGTCGACGTCGGCCAGGGGTACGCGGTGACCTTCAAGGTCGAGTCGCACAACCACCCCTCGTACGTCGAGCCCTACCAGGGCGCGGCCACCGGCGTGGGCGGCATCGTCCGCGACATCCTCGCCATGGGCGCCCGCCCGGTCGCGGTCGTCGACCCGCTGCGGTTCGGCGCGGCCGACCACCCCGACACCAAGCGCGTCCTGCCGGGCGTCGTGGCGGGCATCGGCGGCTACGGCAACTGCCTGGGGCTGGCGAACATCGGCGGCGAGGTCGTCTTCGACTCCTGCTACCAGGGCAATCCGCTGGTCAACGCGGGCTGCATCGGTGTGATGAAGCACGAGGACATCCACCTGGCGAAGGCCTCCGGCCCCGGCAACAAGGTGATCCTGTACGGCGCCCGGACGGGCGGTGACGGCATCGGCGGCGTCTCGGTCCTCGCCTCGGAGACGTTCGACGACACGAAGCCCACCAAGCGGCCCGCCGTCCAGGTCGGTGACCCGTTCCAGGAGAAGCTCCTCATCGAGTGCACCCTTGAGATCTTCAAGGAGAAGCTCGTCGCGGGCATCCAGGACCTCGGTGGCGCGGGCCTGTCCTGCGCGACCAGCGAGCTGGCCTCCGCCGGCACCGGCGGTATGCGCGTCGAGCTGGACACCGTGCCGCTGCGCGACGCCTCGCTCTCGCCGGAGGAGATCCTCATGAGCGAGTCGCAGGAGCGCATGTGCGCGATCGTCGAGCCGCAGCACGTCGACCGCTTCATGGAGATCTGCGAGAAGTGGGACGTCATCGCCACCGTCATCGGTGAGGTGACCGACGGCGACCGGCTGGAGATCTTCTGGCACGGCGAGCAGATCGTGGACGTGCCCCCCGGCACCGTCGCCCACGAGGGCCCGACCTACCACCGCCCGTACGAGCGGCCCGCCTGGCAGGACGCGCTCCAGGCCGACGACGCGAACAAGCTGCCCCGGCCGCAGACGGCGGAGGAGCTGCGCGAGCAGGTCCTCGCCCTGGTCTCGTCGCCGAACCAGGCCTCCAAGGCGTGGATCACCGACCAGTACGACCGTTACGTGCAGGGCAACACCGTCCTCGCCCAGCCCGAGGACTCCGGCATGATCCGGATCGACGAGGAGACCAACCTCGGTGTGGCCATCGCGACGGACGGCAACGGCCGGTACGCCAAGCTCGACCCGTACGCGGGCGCGCAGCTCGCGCTGGCGGAGTCGTACCGCAATGTCGCCGCGTCCGGTGCCAAGCCGCTCGCCATCTCCAACTGCCTGAACTTCGGCTCGCCGGAGGACCCGGCGGTCATGTGGCAGTTCGCCGAGGCCACGCGCGGTCTGGCGGACGGCTGCCAGAAGCTCGGTACGCCGGTGACGGGCGGCAACGTCTCGCTCTACAACCAGACCGGTGACGTGGCGATCCACCCGACGCCCGTCGTCGCCGTCCTGGGCGTGATCGACGACGTCAACCGCCGTACGCCGATCGCCTTCGCGGAAGAGGGCCAGCTCCTCTACCTGCTGGGCGACACGCGTGAGGAGTTCGGCGGCTCGGCGTGGTCCGAGGTCGTCCACCACCACCTCGGTGGCCTGCCGCCCAAGGTCGACCTGGACCGGGAGAAGCTGCTCGGCGAGATCCTGATCGCCGCCTCCCGCGACGGCATGGTCGACGCCGCGCACGACCTGTCGGACGGCGGTCTGATCCAGGCCGTCGTCGAGTCCTGCCTGCGCGGCGGGAAGGGCGCGCGCCTGATCGTCCCGGACGGTCTCGACGCGTTCACGTTCCTGTTCAGCGAGTCGGCCGGCCGCGCGGTCGTGTCCGTCCCGCGCAGCGAGGAGCTCCGCTTCACCGACATGTGCGGCGCCCGTGGCCTGCCCGCGACCCGCATCGGTGTCGTGGACGGCGACGAGATCGACGTACAGGGCGAGTTCAGCATCGCGCTGAGCGAGCTGCGTACGGCGTACGAGGCGACCATCCCGGGTCTGCTCGCCTGACGATCCGCCTGGGAGAGCCCCTGTCCGGACCTCGCGGTCCGGGCGGGGGCTCTTTCGGTGGAGTCCGGAGTCCGTGACGTGTCAGTCGGCCGTGCCCCAGAAGGCGTCCGCCTCGTCGATGTCCTCGACGCACTCGTCGCCGTCCGAGATCTTGCCGCCCACGATCGTGATGAAGAGACCGCCCTTCATCTCGATGCCACGGTCCCCGCGCTCGGCGAACCACTTGTGGGTCGCCATGGCATGCCCGCGCCCGTCCACGAAGACGTCCTTGAGCTCGACGCGCAGGGAACCACCGGACAGCTCGAAGAGCTTGCCGAAGTGTCCCAGGACGTTGTCACGGCCCTTGTAGTGCCCGGAGACCTGACTGGACCCCGGCGAGTGGTGGACGCAGTCCGCCGTCATCAGGGAGCCGACGGTTTCCATGTCGCCCTTGCCGAACGCGGCGTAGCTCCGGCGGACCAGGGCGGAGTCCGGGTGTTCGCTCATGGTTGCTTCCCGCCTTTCGTGCCCTTACCAAGCCGTCATTGCCGCCCTTCTCCATCGTCCGCCCGGACTCCGCCCCGTGCCATGCGGCGGCGGGCTAACCTCGGCCCATGCCACCGGCCAGGAAGCGCACCCAGCGCACGCGCAGCTACGACCCCGCCAAGACCCGGGCCGCCGTGCTCGCGCAGTTCGACCACGTACGCCAGGGGATCCTCACCCTCACGCCCGAGCAGCTCCGGCAGCCGACGCGGCTGGGGGAGTGGACGGTCCTCGAACTGGCCGCGCACATCACCATGGCGGTGCGTTCGGTCGTCCGGGGCGTGGCCGCGCCCGCACCCGCCACGCGCGACCTCACCCTGCTGGAATGGCCGCTCGCCACCCGGAAGTTCGCCCGGGACGTCGACCACGACACCCGGGAGATCGCCGAGGCGGCGGCGGACACCCAGGGGGCGCTCGCCGCGCTGTACGAGGAGACCGGGCGGCAGTTCGCGGACGTGCTGGTCGCGGCCCCGGACGAGCGGCTGATCACCACCCGCTTCGGTGGCGTACGCCTCGATGACTTCCTGGTGACCCGTACCGTCGAGCTGATCGTCCACACCGACGACCTGAACGACGCGACCGGGCTCGCCGTCCCGTACGACCGTCAGGCGCTGGCCACCTGCACCCGGTTGCTCGCCGACGCGCTCGCGGTGAAGGCCCCGGGTGGATCGGTGGAGGTGCGGGTGCCGCCGTACGCGGTGGTGCAGTGCGTCGAGGGGCCCAGGCACACGCGCGGTACCCCGCCGAACGTCGTCGAGACCGACCCGCTGACGTGGGTGCGGCTGGCCACGGGACGTACGGCGTGGGCGGAGGCCGTGTCCGCGGCCCAGGTCCGCGCGAGCGGCGAGCGGGCGGACCTGTCGGCCCACCTCCCGGTCCTTGGCTGACTCCCCCGTACGGCGCTGACGCGGAACCAGGGCCCCGCCCGGTCCGTCCCATCACCATGCCGACCATGCCGAAGAAGCCGCAGCAGAAGCCGCGGAAGCAGCCGCACGTCACCGGGGCCGCCGCCGCGCTCGTCCCGCTCCTCGCCCTCGCCCTCACCGCCTGCGGCACCCAATCCGGGAACGGATCGGGCGCGGGCGACGGCAGCACCTCCGTACGCCCCGATGTGCCGGTCACCGGCGTGCACTGGACCGTCGAGAGCGTCACCGTCGACGGCAAGAAGACCGCCGCCCCGGCCGGCGCCCATGTCGAGATCGACACCAAGGGCCGGGCCAAGGGCAACTTCGGCTGCAACCACTTCAACGCCAAGGCCACCGTGGAGGGCGACACCGTCACGCTCAGCGACACGGGCATGACCGAGATCGGCTGCCCGGAACCCCTCCAGGGCTTCGAGGACGCGCTGAAGTCCGCCCTCACCGGCACGCTCAAGGCGAAGCTGACCGACGGCGCGCTGACGCTGACGACCGCCGACGGCGACTCCGTCCGGCTCAGCGAGCAGCCTCCGGCGCCGCTCGTCGGAACCAAGTGGACGGTGAACTCGCTGGTCTCCGGCCAGGCCGCCACCTCCCTGCCGGCCGGCACCGAGGGCAAGGCGTCCTTCGTGTTCGGCAAGGACGACTCCGTACGCGGCACGCTGGGCTGCAACCAGTTCAACGCCTCCGTCTCCACCGACGGATCGACGATGACGTTCGGCCGCGTCACCACGACCCGCAAGCTCTGCCGGGGCCCGGAGATGGAGCTGGAGCGCGCCCTGCTGAAGACGATGAAGGGCAAGGTCGCGTACACGATCGACCACCGCAGCCTGACCGTCACCGCCCCGGACAAGACCGGCTTCGCCGCGGGGGCGGAGGCGGGCACGGAAAGCAAGGCGACACGCGCTCCTGCCGGCCAGTAGCATCCGGCCCCGCTGCGAGGTCCGTCACACCAGGCGCGCCCCGCAGCAGGCCGAGCGCCCCGGGCGGAGCCGTCACCGGGTCTCCGGACGCCACTCAGCGGGCCTGGGAGGATCGCACAGACGACCAGCTCAGGACCCGCTCAGGCCCTGGTCAGCGCTTGATCGGCGCCCGCTGGGCGTCCGCTCCGCGCCTGACCGGCGACAGGGCCGGCGGACCGCTCGCCGCCGACGCGACCGGAATCGATTCTTCCGCTTCCTGCTCCCCGGCCCGTCCTCAATTCGGACCAGTGGTCGATCTCGCCTACACTCGGTGGCGTGCCACGTGGTGACGGTCGACTCAATCACGATCTGCTTCCCGGCGAAAAAGGCCCCCAGGACGCTTGTGGCGTCTTCGGTGTCTGGGCTCCGGGTGAAGAGGTCGCAAAGCTCACGTACTTCGGGCTCTACGCCCTCCAGCATCGGGGCCAGGAATCCGCGGGAATCGCGGTCAGCAACGGCTCCCAGATCCTCGTCTTCAAGGACATGGGCCTGGTCTCCCAGGTCTTCGACGAGACCTCTCTCGGTTCCCTCCAGGGTCACATCGCGGTCGGTCACGCCCGCTACTCGACCACCGGTGCCTCCGTGTGGGAGAACGCGCAGCCGACCTTCCGGGCCACCGCCCACGGCTCCATCGCGCTCGGCCACAACGGCAACCTGGTGAACACCGCCCAGCTCGCCGAGATGGTCGCCGACCTCCCCAAGCAGGACGGCCGCGCCACGCAGGTGGCAGCCACCAACGACACCGACCTCGTCACCGCGCTGCTCGCAGGCCAGGTCGACGACGACGGCAAGCCGCTGACCATCGAGGAGGCGGCCGCCAAGGTCCTCCCCGAGGTGCTGGGCGCCTTCTCCCTCGTCTTCATGGACGAGCACACCCTCTACGCCGCCCGTGACCCGCAGGGCATCCGCCCGCTGGTCCTCGGCCGCCTGGAGCGCGGCTGGGTCGTCGCCTCCGAGTCCGCCGCCCTCGACATCTGCGGTGCCGCCTACGTCCGCGAGGTCGAGCCGGGTGAGCTGATCGCGATCGACGAGAACGGCATCCGCACCTCGCGATTCGCGGAAGCGAAGCCCAAGGGCTGTGTCTTCGAGTACGTCTACCTGGCGCGCCCCGACACCGACATCGCCGGCCGGAACGTGTACCTCTCCCGGGTGGAGATGGGCCGCAAGCTGGCCAAGGAAGCCCCCGTCGAGGCGGACCTCGTCATAGCGACGCCCGAGTCCGGCACGCCCGCCGCGATCGGGTACGCGGAGGCCAGCGGCATCCCCTTCGGCGCGGGCCTGGTCAAGAACGCGTACGTCGGCCGGACCTTCATCCAGCCGTCCCAGACCATCCGCCAGCTGGGCATCCGCCTGAAGCTGAACCCGCTGAAGGAAGTCATCAAGGGCAAGCGCCTGGTGGTCGTCGACGACTCGATCGTCCGCGGCAACACCCAGCGCGCACTCGTCCGGATGCTCCGCGAGGCCGGCGCCGCCGAGGTCCACATCCGGATCTCGTCCCCGCCCGTGAAGTGGCCGTGCTTCTTCGGCATCGACTTCGCCACCCGCGCCGAGCTGATCGCCAACGGCATGACGGTCGACGAGATCGGCAAGTCGCTCGGCGCCGACTCGCTCTCGTACATCTCCCTCGACGGGATGATCGAGGCCACCACCATCGACAAGCAGAAGCTGTGCCGCGCCTGCTTCGACGGTGAGTACCCGATGGAACTGCCGGACCCCGAGCTGCTCGGCAAGCAGCTCCTGGAGACCGAGCTGGCCGCCGGACCGGCCGCCACGGCCGCGGCCGACGCCCTCCGCCGCCCGTAGGACCACCCGCAATCCCTGCAGTACGACACGAAAGTTCTCACAGTCATGTCTGAGACTGAGACCACCGGTGCCAGCTACGCAGCCGCGGGCGTCGACATCGAAGCGGGCGACCGCGCCGTCGAGCTGATGAAGGAGTGGGTGAAGAAGACCCAGCGCCCCGAGGTACTCGGCGGCCTCGGCGGCTTCGCCGGCCTCTTCGACGCCTCCGCCCTCAAGCGCTACGAGCGCCCGCTGCTGGCCTCCGCCACCGACGGTGTCGGTACGAAGGTCGACATCGCCCGCCAGATGGGCGTGTACGACACGATCGGCCACGACCTGGTCGCGATGGTCATGGACGACATCGTCGTCTGCGGCGCCGAGCCGCTGTTCATGACGGACTACATCTGCGTCGGCAAGGTCCACCCCGAGCGGGTCGCCGCCATCGTCAAGGGCATCGCCGAGGGCTGCGTCCTGGCCGGCTGCGCCCTGGTCGGCGGCGAGACCGCCGAGCACCCCGGCCTGCTGGGCCCGGACGACTTCGACGTCGCCGGCGCCGGTACGGGCGTGGTCGAGGCCGACCGGCTGCTGGGCGCCGATCGCATCCGTACGGGTGACGCGGTCATCGCCATGGCGTCCTCCGGCCTTCACTCCAACGGGTACTCGCTCGTACGCCATGTGCTGTTCGACCGGGCCGGGATGCGCCTGGACCAGCAGGTCGAGGAGTTCGGCCGGACGCTCGGCGAGGAGCTGCTGGAGCCCACCAGGATCTACTCGCTGGACTGCCTGGCGCTCACCCGGACGACCGATGTGCACGCGTTCAGCCACATCACCGGCGGCGGCCTGGCCGCGAACCTCGCCCGGGTGATCCCGGACGGGCTGCACGCCACGGTCGACCGGTCGACCTGGACCCCCGGCGCGGTGTTCGACCTGGTCGGCACGGCCGGTCAGGTGGAGCGGCCGGAGCTGGAGAAGACCCTGAACATGGGCGTCGGCATGATGGCCGTCGTCCCCGCCGACTCGGCCGACGTGGCCCTGACCACCCTGGCGGACCGGGGCGTGGACGCCTGGGTCGCCGGTGAGATCACCGAGCGTGGCGCGCACACCACGGGAGCGACCCTGACCGGTGAGTACGCCGTCTGAGCAGCACAGAACCCGGTCCGGGGCGGGGCCCCGGACCGGGTTGAGTGAATTCAGGCGTCAAGCACCGCGACGCTGTGCCGACGGACCGGACTCTTCGTCCTCGTCATCGTCGTCGTTGTACAACTCCGCGTAGCGGGCGTACGGGTCGTCTTCCTCGTCATCGTCCTCGAAAGGCTCGCCATTCGGCGGCTGCGAGAGCGGTTGCGGAGTAGAAGCGCCCAGCTCGCTGGCCAGACGCGACAGGTCAGTCCCGCCGCTGTTGTACTTCAGCTGGCGGGCGACCTTCGTCTGCTTGGCCTTGGCCCGGCCGCGCCCCATGGCTCGACCCCCTCGGTGACGGGGCTCGACGGCCCCAGAGTCTTGACACGCGTTCATGAGTCGGAACGGACTCTCCGTGGAGAGACCGGCCCGTAGGGCTTCAACGGTACCTGCTTCCGCGGCCATACGGTACGCCGCCCGCATGACGCGCCTCGGAGCAAGACCGACGAGGAGCCCTGTCCTCGCTGGTCAGCTGCGATTTTAACCTCTTCTTGGCGGTCGACCCGCCGACCGGCGTGAGCCATGTCTCCCTGCGGGCGATCCGGGGACACACTCGACGCGGCCGGCGGGCCGACGCTGTCAACCACGGCTCTCCACGGGGTTACCCGCGGCGCGCCTCCGCCATGCGCTGCTCGGCGATCCGGTCGGCCGCAGCGGCCGGCGGAATCCCGTCTTCCTTCGCACGTGCGAATATTGCCAGCGTGGTGTCGAAGATCTTCGCGGCCTTCGCCTTGCACCGGTCGAAGTCGAACCCGTGGAGCTCGTCGGCCACCTGGATCACGCCGCCGGCGTTGACGACGTAGTCGGGTGCGTAGAGGATCCCGCGGTCCGCGATGTCCTTCTCGACGCCCGGGTGCGCGAGCTGGTTGTTGGCCGCGCCGCACACCACCTTCGCCGTCAGTACGGGCACGGTGTCATCGTTCAGCGCCCCGCCGAGCGCACACGGGGCGTAGATGTCCAGGCCCTCGGCGCGGATCAGCGCGTCGGTGTCGGCGACCACGGTGACCTGCGGGAACTTGTCGGTGATCCGGCGCACCGACTCTTCCCGTACGTCCGTGATGACGACCTCGGCGCCGTCCTCCAGCAGGTGCTCCACCAGGTAGTGGCCCACCTTGCCGACGCCGGCGACGCCGACCTTGCGGCCGCGCAGCGTGGGGTCGCCCCAGGCGTGCTGGGCGGAGGCGCGCATGCCCTGGAAGACGCCGTAGGCGGTGAGGACGGAGGAGTCGCCGGCGCCGCCGTTCTCGGGGGAGCGGCCGGTGGTCCAGCGGTTCTCCCGGGCGATGATGTCCATGTCAGCCACATAGGTGCCGACATCGCAGGCCGTGACGTACCGGCCGCCGAGCGAGGCCACGAACCGGCCGTACGCCAGCAGCAGCTGCTCGGTCTTGATCAGCTCCGGGTCACCGATGATCACGGCCTTGCCGCCGCCGTGCTCCAGACCGGCCATGGCGTTCTTGTACGACATGCCCCGGGACAGGTTCAGCGCGTCGGCGACGGCGTCTTCCTCGGAGGCGTACGGGTAGAAGCGGGTACCGCCGAGGGCCGGGCCCAGGGCGGTCGAGTGGATGGCGATGACGGCCTTCAGGCCGGAGGCACGGTCCTGGCAGAGCACGACTTGTTCGTGGCCCCCCTGCTCCGAGCGGAACAGGGTGTGCAGGACGCCGTCGGTCACATCGGTCACGGTGGTGACTCCCAAGTACGAAGCGGCGGATGAGGCCCTCCTGCGGGTGGGGGAGGACCTTGACGGCAAGAGAGTAAGTCCTACCTGGGCGTAGATGAGAGCCAGTGCCGCGGATCACCCCCTCGCGGAGTACGGGCGTGGAAGGATTCGTGCCATGCCAGCCGTCTCCTCGGTCCTCGTGCCGTACGCGTCCTACCTGCGGGTGTACGAGCCGCTGGCGGCCTTCCCGGAGCCGGAGCGGGGCCACTGGGCCCGGTACGCGCGCCGCGGGACCGCTCCGACCGCCCAGGACGAGCTGCGCCGCTCGCTCGTGGGCCTGCTGGCCACGCCACCGGTCGCGGTGCCCGTGCAGGAGAGCGCCGACGCCTTCGTGGTGGAGGTGGACGGCGTGGTCTGCGTGTGCCCGTGGCGCACCCGGCTGCGCGGGTGGCTGGCCCTGGAGGAGCTGCCGGGCACGCTGCCGCCGGCGGTCCTGGACGCGGCGGTGCCGCCGGTGGTGCGGGGCCAGGCGGAGGCGGACTACGAGCGGTGGCGGGAGCGGAACCCGGACGCGCGGCCGTGGATCAGGACGTCGGTGTGGCAGGTGCCGGTGCGGTGGTTCGCCCTGTTCTCGGACGAGGAGCGCGAGTACGTCGCGGCCGGTTCCGGCCCGGGACCCGGCAAGGCGCCGGTGCTGCGCTACCGGACGCCGATGGTGCAGGCCCGGCGGCGGGTGGCGCGGGCGCTGAAGACGCTGCGCGAGTCGCTGGACGAGGGGCCGCTGACCGAGGGCCTGGTGGACGTGGGGCGGTGGCTGGAGGAGTTCCACCCGCGCTCGCTGGTCGAGCTGGACTACGGCGGCCTGGTGCACGCCCTGCCGGAGGAGTTCCTGGCCGAGGACCGGTCGGCGGCGGACGTGGCGGCGGGTATCGCCGCGCTGCGGGCCGGTGACGGCGCGGCGGCGGGTGAGGCGTACGAGCGGCTGACGGAACGGTGGCGCGCGGTACGCAACCGGCAGCACGCCAACTGAGACCCACCCCCGCCCCGGGTGTGGACCTCGGCGGGCGGCTTGACGGATGATCTCCCTCCCGGGGACCCCGGGCACTGCGTGGGCCCTTGGTCCCGATCCGGGCGTTTGTGTCAAGGGTGACGGATAGCACTAACTGGGCTCTTGCGCCCATCGCCCAACCTCATGCCAAAATAGGACAAGGAGTCCGGGGAGGGCTCCTTCCGTCCACGTATGGGCGGAAGGCTCAGCATTGCACGCTATGGGGGGTCTGTTGGCTCCTGATCGCTCTGTGACTGATCGTCACTGTGACGTGACTGTCCGCTATGGCATGGTCCATCGGCTTCCGCCGCTGATGAACACCTGAGAGGGCAATTCCATCGGTTTGGCCGAACGTGGCTGGACAGATGGTGTAGTTGTAGTGCCGAGGACAAGCCGTTCGTCCTATAACCGACTCGGCTCGCGTCTGCCATTTCGGGCAACGCGGGTCAAGGTGCAGAATTTAGAGGAAAGAACCGAGAAGGTTCGGTTCTCCCGAGGAGGCCGCTCATGACCGCTCGCACCCCTGATGCCGAGCCGCTGCTGACCCCCGCTGAGGTTGCCACGATGTTCCGCGTGGACCCGAAGACGGTGACCCGCTGGGCAAAGGCGGGCAAGCTCACGTCCATCCGCACCCTGGGTGGACACCGCCGGTACCGCGAGGCAGAGGTCCGCGCACTGCTTGCGGGTATCCCGCAGCAGCGCAGCGAGGCCTGAACACCCCGATGAACCGGGCATTTCCGGGTCCCCCAACCCGGTCCGCCCACCCCTAGCTCCACCGACGGGAGCCCGCCCCAACGGGTCTTCGTCATCGATCGCGCTGGACTCCGCCGGGTCCAGCGCGATCTTTTTGTGCGCCGGCGGCCGGTTGGCCCGTGTCTGCCGGAGACCGCCGGAGACCCGCCGGAGGCCCTCCCGAGTGGTGCAATTGCACATATTAAATTGGTTGGTTGTAGGGAGGGTGTAAGTTGAGCGGTTTTCAAAAGAGGTTTCGTGACTCGCGTCACACCGTTCAGGCGTCGTCTTCCGGCTCCGCCGGCTCCTCCTCGGCCGCGCGCTCGGCGCTCTCCAGCTCCTCCTGGGCCGTGTCCGGGGACTCCATGGCAGCCAGCCGCAGAAGGCGGTGACAGACGGGGCAGTGGCGGGTGATGTGGCGATAGCCGGACGCGGCCGCCAGGTGGGCGCGGAGCAGTGCGCGAGTCTCGTGCCTGGCTGTGGATGCCGCCGCCATGCGCGTCACCTCCGGTGAAGGGCCCCCGATTCCCTGTTGCCTGGGTACCGGGGGGCAGATGCCCGCGTCAAGGCACAGAGCAAGAAGGGCCCGTATCCCTGGGGGGATACGGGCCCTTCTTGCTGATTCGCTGCGATCCTGACGGGACTTGAACCCGCGACCTCCACCTTGACAGGGTGGCGAGCTAACCAACTGCTCCACAGGACCTTGATTCGCGGCCGACCGCGCGGCTGCGAATCACACTGTACAGCAGGTCAGAGGGTCCGGTCGACCTCACTCCTGGCGACGGTCCCGATACGGCTCTCAGGGTGCCGCCGCGTCGATCGCCTTCACGATGCGCTTGTCGGAGACCGGGTACGCCGTGCCCAGGGCGTGGGCGAAGTAGCTGACCCGCAGCTCCTCGATCATCCACCGGATGTCCAGGACCTCCTGCGGTACGGGGCGGCCCTTGGGCAGCTGCTCCAGCAGCCACGCGTACTCGTCCTGCATCTCGTGGACCTTCGCCATGCGCGTGGTGTCGCGCTGGACGGACGTCGGCATCTGCTGGAGCCTGCGGTCCACCGCCACCAGATAGCGCATCAGGTCCGGCAGGCGCCGCAGCCCCGTCCGCGTCACGAAGCCGGCCGGCATGAGGGCCGCCAACTGCTCGCGCACGTCCTGGACGTTGTTCACCAGGACCAGGCTGTTCGTGGCCTTCAGGCGGCGCTCACAGGCCTGCCAGGCGGCCAGGATCTGCTGCACCTGGTCCACCGTGCGGATCGTGAGCTCGACCAGGTCGGCGCGGACCTTGTCGTACAGCTTGCGGAACGACTCCTCGTCCCACGCCGGGCCGCCGTGCTCGGCGATCAGCCGGTCGGCGGCGGCGGTCGCGCAGTCGTCGAACAGCGCCTGGACCGAGCCGTGCGGATTGCGGGAGAGGGCGAGCTTCTGCTGGTTCGTCAGCCTGTCCGAGGCGAACTTGGCCGGATTCACCGGGATGTTCAGCATGATGAGCTTGCGGGTGCCGCGCCACATCGCCTGCGCCTGCTCGGCCTCCGTGTCGAAGAGCCGTACGGAGACTGTGTTTGCCGCCGGCCCCTCGTCGTCCACGAGGGCCGGGTACGCCTTGACGGGCTGGCCCGCGCGGCGGGTCTCGAAGACCTTGGTGAGCGTGCCGATCGTCCAGTCCGTCAGCCCCGTGCGCTCCAGGGACTGGCCGGAGCCCGAGGGGCCCGCCGTGGCGGCCTTGGCCGCCTTGGAGAGCGCCTGGCGCGCCTTCGGGCGCAGCTGGAGCTTGAGCGCCTCCAGGTCCTTGTCCTCGGCGAGCTTGCGGCGCCGCTCGTCGACGATCCGGAAGGTGATCTTCAGGTGGTCGGGGACGCGGGAGAGGTCGAAGTCGTCGGCGTCGACGGGGACGCCCACCATCCGCTGGAGCTCACGGGCGAGCGTGACGGTCAGCGGCTCCTGCAGGGGCGTCGCCCGCTCCAGGAACTTCTTCGCGTAGTTCGGCGCCGGGACGTAGTGGCGGCGGACCGGCTTCGGGAGCGAGCGGATCAACTCGGTGACGACCTCCTCGCGCAGGCCCGGGATCTGCCAGTCGAAGCCCTCGTCCGTGACCTGGTTCAGCACGTGGAGCGGGATGTGGACGGTGACGCCGTCCGCGTCCGCGCCCGGCTCGAACTGGTACGTCACACGGAACTTCAGCGCGCCCTGCCGCCACGAGTCCGGGTAGTCGGCCTTGGTGACCGCGCCCGCCTTCTCGTTGATGAGCATCTCGCGCTCGAAGTCCAGCAGTTCGGGCGCCTCGTGCCGCTTGTGCTTCCACCACGAGTCGAAGTGCGCGCCCGACACGACGTGTTCGGGCACCCGCTGGTCGTAGAAGTCGAACAGCGTCTCGTCGTCCACGAGGATGCCGCGGCGCCGGGCCCGGTGCTCCAGCTCCTCGACCTCGGTCAGCAGCTTGCGGTTGTCCGCGAAGAACTTGTGGTGCGTACGCCAGTCGCCCTCCACCAGCGCGTGCCGGATGAACAGCTCGCGGCTGGCCTCCGGGTCGATGCGCCCGTAGTTCACCTTGCGCTGCGCGACGATCGGTACGCCGTACAGCGTGACCTTCTCGTACGCCATCACCGCCGCCTGGTCCTTCTCCCAGTGCGGCTCGGAGTACGTGCGCTTCAGCAGGTGCCCGGCCAGCGGCTCGATCCACTCCGGCTCGATCTTGGCGTTGACCCGCGCCCACAGGCGGGAGGTCTCCACCAGCTCGGCGGACATCACGAAACGCGGCGGCTTCTTGAAGAGCGCCGAGCCGGGGAAGATCGCGAACTTGGCGCTGCGGGCGCCCAGGTACTCGTTCTTGGCGCCGTCCTTGATGTCCTTCATCCCGATGTGGGAGAGCAGGCCGGCGAGGAGCGAGATGTGCACCTGCTGCTCGGGGGCGTCCTCCTCGTTGAGGTGGATGCCCATCTGCTTCGCGACCGTACGCAACTGCGTGTAGATGTCCTGCCATTCGCGAATGCGCAGGTAGTTGAGGTACTCGGACTTGCACATCCGGCGGAACGCGGACGACGACAGCGCCTTCTGCTGCTCCCGGATGTAGCGCCACAGGTTGAGGAAGGCGAGGAAGTCGGACGTCTCGTCCTTGAAGCGGGCGTGCTGCTGGTCCGCCTGCGCCTGCTTCTCGGCCGGCCGCTCGCGCGGGTCCTGGATGGACAGGGCCGCCGCGATGACCATGACCTCGCGTACGCAGCCGTTCTTGTCCGCCTCCAGGACCATCCGGGCCAGGCGCGGGTCCACCGGCAGCTGGGCCAGCTTGCGCCCCGCTTGCGTGAGCCGCTTCTTCGGGTCCTTCTGGGTGGGGTCGATGGCCCCCAGCTCCTGGAGGAGCTGCACGCCGTCGCGGATGTTGCGGTGGTCCGGCGGGTCGATGAAGGGGAACTTCTCGATGTCGCCCAGCCCGGCCGCCGTCATCTGGAGGATGACCGACGCCAGGTTCGTACGGAGGATCTCGGCGTCGGTGAACTCGGGGCGGGCGAGGAAGTCGTCCTCGTCGTACAGCCGGATGCAGATACCGTCCGACGTACGGCCGCAGCGGCCCTTGCGCTGGTTGGCGCTGGCCTGGCTGACCGGCTCGATCGGCAGGCGCTGCACCTTGGTGCGGTGGCTGTAGCGGGAGATGCGGGCGGTGCCGGGATCGATCACGTACTTGATGCCGGGGACCGTCAGGGACGTCTCGGCGACGTTCGTCGCCAGGACGATGCGGCGGCCGGAGTGCTGCTGGAAGACGCGGTGCTGCTCGGCGTGCGAGAGGCGGGCGTAGAGGGGGAGGACTTCGGTGTTGCGGAGCTTCTTCCTGATCAGCGCGTCCGCCGTGTCGCGGATCTCGCGCTCGCCGGAGAGGAAGACCAGGATGTCGCCCGGGCCCTCGGCCTGGAGCTCGTCGACGGCGTCGCAGATGGCGGTGATCTGGTCGCGGTCGGAGTCCTCGGAGTCCTCTTCGAGGAGCGGGCGGTAGCGGACCTCGACCGGGTACGTACGGCCGGAGACCTCGACGATCGGCGCGTCGCCGAAGTGGCGGGAGAAGCGCTCGGGGTCGATGGTCGCGGAGGTGATCACGACCTTGAGGTCGGGGCGCTTGGGGAGGAGCTGGGCGAGGTAGCCGAGCAGGAAGTCGATGTTGAGGCTGCGCTCGTGGGCCTCGTCGATGATGATCGTGTCGTAGGCGCGCAGCTCGCGGTCCGTCTGGATCTCGGCGAGCAGGATGCCGTCCGTCATCAGCTTGACGAAGGTCGCGTCCTGGTTCACCTGGTCGGTGAACCGCACCTTCCAGCCGACCGCCTCGCCCAACGGCGTCTTCAGCTCGTCCGCCACGCGCTCGGCGACCGTGCGGGCGGCGATCCTCCTCGGCTGCGTATGGCCGATCATGCCCCGGACGCCGCGCCCCAGCTCCATGCAGATCTTCGGGATCTGGGTCGTCTTGCCGGACCCCGTCTCACCGGCGACGATCACGACCTGGTGGTCGCGTATCGCCTCCAGGATGTCGTCCTTCTTCTGGCTGACCGGCAGCTGCTCCGGGTACGTGATCTCCGGCACCCGAGCCGCGCGCTCTGCCGTGCGGGCAGCGGCCTTCCCGGCCTCGGCGGCGATCTCGTCCAGCACGGCCTGCCGGGCTTCGGGCTTACGGATGCGGCGGGCGCCTTCGAGACGGCGGCCGAGCCGGTGCGCGTCGCGCAGCGAGACCTCGGCCAGCAGGGTCTGGAGGTCGGCGAAGGAAGTAGACATACCTGACCCAGGATCTCACTCGCGGCGACGGAGTGGCGAACCGATTTCCCCGTACCATTTCCGGCGAGTCGACGAGCCCCGGATGACCTTGGAAGGCGGTGCCCCATGCCCCGTGCCGGCAGCCGGTGGTGCCGCCCGACGGCCGCCCTGCTCGCCCTGCTGGTGTGCGGGTCGGCCACGGGTACGGGTGCCGGCGCGGCGGCGGGGGTTGCTTCCGGGGTCACCCCGGTGGTTCCGGTGGGCCCGGGCGCCGATGCGGCGGCTGGGGTTGTCGAGGCTGCCTCGGTCTTCCCGGTGACCCCGGTGACCCCGGTGACCCCGGCGGTTCCGGTGGTTCCGGTGGTTCCGGTGGTTCCGGGCGTTCCGACGGCCCCAGCTGCCTCGGCGGTCCCGGTGTCCCCGGCGGCCTCGGCTGCCCCGGGGGTCTCGGCGGTTGTGGGCGTCCCGGCCGTTCCGGTCGCCGTCCGGGTGGACGCCAGCGACGGAGCCGGCCAGGCGCTGCGGTTCCTGCGGGCGGACGCCCGTGACGGGGCCGGTCAGGCGCCGGTCGCCGTCCGGGCGGACGCGGGGCACGGGGCCGAGGAGGCGCCCGGGTGCGGTGCCCCGGACGACGAGGGCCGGTCGGCGCCCGCCGTGCCGCCGCGCTCGGGCTCCCTGAGCGAGCTGCTGCCCGCCCTGCACGCGGCGCGGGTGGCGACCGGTGCGTGGGGCGCGGACGAGACGGTCCTGGACGTCCGCCCCGAGCGGGGGCCGCCGCCGCTCGTACCGCCCTCTCCCATGGACCTGTCGATCCTGCGCGTATAGCCGGCGCGCCGCACTTCCCGCCGGTCACTTCCCCATGCGTACAGGAGTCCCACCATGCCCACGTCCAAGAAGCCGTACGTCATCGGCGCCGGTGTCGTCGCCGCGGCCGCACTGCTCGGCCTCGTCTCGTACACCGCCACCAAGCCGGCTTCCCCCTCCCCCACGGTCGTCGCCGAAAGCTCCGCCGAGCCGCGGACCGGCGTCTATCCCGAGCTGGAGAAGTACGCCCGGCGCGATGCCAAGGACCCGCTCGCCGTCGGGCGCGCCGACGCCCCCGTCGTACTGATCGAATACGCCGACTTCAAGTGCGGCTACTGCGGGAAGTTCGCCCGCGAGACCGGGCCCGAGCTGATCGAGAAGTACGTCGACGAGGGCACCCTGCGCATCGAGTGGCGCAACTTCCCGATCTTCGGCGAGGAGTCCGAGCGCGCGGCACGCGCCGCGTGGGCGGCGGGCCGGCAGGGCCGGTTCTGGCAGTTCCACAAGGCGGCGTACGCCGAGGGCGCCAAGGAGCAGGGCTTCGGCAAGGACCGGGTGACCGCGCTGGCCCGGGAGGCGGGCGTCGCCGACCTCGACCGCTTCGGCCGCGACCTCGACAGCGAGGCGGCACGGCAGGCGGTGGCCAAGGACCAGGAGCAGGCGTACGCGCTGGGCGCCACGTCCACGCCGTCGTTCCTGGTGAACGGCCGGCCGATCGCGGGCGCACAGCCCATGGAGATGTTCACGGACGCAATCGAGGCGGCGAAGCGGGAGGCTGCGAAGTGACGGACATCGGCTACCTGGCCGCGTTCCTGGGCGGGCTGCTCGCCCTGCTCAGTCCGTGCAGTGCCCTGCTGCTCCCCGCCTTCTTCGCGTACTCCATCGACACCCGGGCCCGTCTCCTGGCCCGTACCGGGATCTTCTACGCCGGTCTCGCCACCACGCTCGTCCCGCTGGGCGCGGCCGGGTCCTTCGCCGGACGCCTCTTCTACGGCCACCGTGACCTGCTGGTCGCCGTCGGCGGCTGGACGATCGTCGCGCTGGGCGTGGCGCAGATCCTGGGCCTGGGCTTCGCCTCGCGCCGGATCGCCGAGGTGAGCGGCCGGATCCGCCCTGTCTCGGCGCTCTCCGTGTACGCCCTGGGCCTGGTCTACGGCCTGGCCGGGTTCTGCGCGGGACCGATCCTGGGCAGCGTCCTGACGGTGGCGGCGCTCAGCGGCAGCCCGGTGTACGGGGGACTGCTGCTGGCCGTGTACGCCCTCGGCATGGCCGTGCCCCTGTTCGTGCTGGCTCTGCTGTGGGACCGCTACGACCTGGGGCGGCGCGTCTGGCTGCGGGGGCGTGCGCTGCGGGCGGGCCGCTTCGAGCTGCACAGCACGTCGCTGCTGTCGGGCCTGTTCTTCATCGCCCTGGGCACGCTGTTCCTGGCCTTCGACGGCACGACCGCCCTGCCGGGCCTGCTGTCGGTGGACGACTCGTACGCGGTGGAGAAGTGGGCCTCCGGCCTGGGCCGCGCGGTTCCGGACTGGGCGCTGCTCCTGGTGGTCGTCGCGGTCGTCGCGGTCGTCCTCGGCGTCCGCGGCTGGCGCGGCCGCGAGCGGGCCTGACGGGGCCGGGTGGGGGCTTCGGCCCCCGCCCCGCGGCGGCGGGTACGTCGAAGGCCCCCGTCCGGGGGACGGGGCCTTCGTGGTGGTGGCTGGGGCTGGGGTCGAACCGGCGACCTTCCGCTTTTCAGGCCGTGTCTGGCGACGTAGGAGGCAGATCGCATAGGGCGCTTGGGCTCTCTGGTGGCTGCGCTTGTGCGCTGCTGTTGGCGTACGCGTGGGCGTACGCCAACCAGGTGCTCGCCGCGCAGGCACCCCTTCAGATCCCAGACGTCCTGCCCCACTCCGGGTTCCCGTTCGCGTCGTACATGGGCACCTCCAGCCCCAAGTACCGAGGGCCGCCGCCCCTGATGCTTCCGGCCGGCCGCTGGTACAAGGCGCCTGATCTGCGGTGAGGGAGATCCACGGTCCTGACGTGCTCGAACCCCTGAGACTCGTAATAGCGGCCAAGCTTGGCGTTCGTTTTCCAAGCGTCGACCCGTAGCCATGCCTTGTTGAATTGTGCTGCCTTCTCTGAGGCCCAATCGAGAAGCGCCGTTCCCAATTCGGCGACGTCGGCCGTGGGGCGCACGATGATGCGATGGGCGTACAGCGCGCTGTCCGGTGCATCGTCAGGCAGCCAGAATTCCGGATCGGCGAACGTGTCTACGGTTATTGTGCCCAGATAGTCAGCGCCTCTGCCGGCCACATAGGCGTGCAGGTGGTCGATATCTTGGGCGATCTTATCTTTATTTGCTGGGTATTGCCACTGATCGACCCCTTTTGATTTGAGCCATCCAGCGGCTTCGTCCCACATGCACGCGATAACGTCCGCTTCGCTGGGGCTGGCAGGCCGGATGGTGACACGGTCGTCATGCATTCGGCACACCTGTCCCGAGCTCGTACCGGAGGACGTTTCGGCCTGTCGGCATCGTCGTGATCGTGACGCGCACGGCTTCTGAGTCGGTATACCTCACGCCTGTCCTGACCAGCAGCGGAATGCCGGCCTCGATGGCCGATTCCTCAGCCTGCTTCGGGTTGGGCGTAACGGTAGTGACGTCGTCGACGTAGTGCGTCTGCTTGTATCCCATTGACGCCATGTAGGCGATGACCCCCTCGGCGATGTCGGCTGGTTCTGGGATCGGCGTGTTCTTCACCAGTCGTGCGGATATATGAATCTCCCGCTGACCGCGTCTGCTCATCGACGAAAGTTCTGACTCGGTGTTCTCTCTTGTTCGCGAAGACCAATCGTTCTGCAACGAGTCGTTGAATCCCAGGCGCACCGTGTTTCGGGAAGCGGTGAGCTGATGCTCGTCCATCCCAAGACGCTCGCCTCCGTCCGTACGGTGCCGCTTCCGCCGTTCGTGACCAGGCCCTAGTCGACCACAAGGAGCGGCAGGCTCAGGAGCGGGCCGCCGCCGGCACTGAGTGGAAGGAACGCGGATTGGTGTTCACGTCCCGCATCGGGACGCCACCGGAGCCGGACAACGTCCGGGGGCAGGGCGCGAATGGCCTCTCGTGACCTCGCTGGGGCACCGGTTGGCGTAGGTGGCACGAAAACACCCCCGCCGATGATCCTCGACGGGGGTGTTTGCCCTGGTAGGGCTACGGTGGCTGGGGCCGGGGTCGAACCGGCGACCTTCCGCTTTTCAGGCGGACGCTCGTACCAACTGAGCTACCCAGCCACGCGGCTCTTTCGAGCCGCAGCGGTCCTGACGGGATTTGAACCCGCGGCCTCCACCTTGACAGGGTGGCGAGCACTCCAAACTGCTCCACAGGACCAAGCAATGCGCGAGCACCAGTCTCGCACACGGTGATGCGTGCCCCCAACGGGATTCGAACCCGTGCTACCGCCTTGAAAGGGCGGCGTCCTGGGCCACTAGACGATGAGGGCTAATTGGCCCGCCTGGGCGCTTCGTCAGCGCGTCGGGGACGTGAGAAGCATATGGGATGCGGGGACGGTTCGCCAAAACGGTTAGGGGGACCGGGTGGGGGAGCGGGGCGAGGAAGGGGTTCCCGAGGGTGTGGTGGACGGGGCGGCCGGGGGGTTCTCCTCCGGGACGTGGCGGCTGACCTCGGCTGTCGTCAGGCCCAGGCCGCCCAGGGTGATCTCGTCCCACGCCTGGAGCCGGCGGGTGTCCCGGTCGAGGTAGAGGACCGAGGCGTGGACCTTCTCCGGCTCGTCGCTCTCCAGGGCGCGCAGGCCGCCGCCGCCCGTGGAGCCCTCGATCTTGAGGCGTGTGCCGTTCGGCAGGAGCTTGTTCACCCGGCGGTGGACGTGGCCCGCCAGGACCAGGGGGACCTTGCCGTCGGTCTCCTGGGCGGCGACCGGGTTGTGGGCCACCGCGATGTCCGCCGGCCTGCCCGCCCGCCGCTGGGCGTCCAGCGCGGCCGCCAGCCGGGCCCCCGCCGCCCGCTCGGCGTCGTCGCCGGCCGGCACCACCGAGCGGTCCGGCGTGAACTGCGGGTCGCCGGTGCCGGCCACCCGGAGGCCGGCGACGGTGACGGCGCGGCCCTCGTCGAGGACGTGGACGTTCCGGAGGCCGGCCAGGTACCGCTGGGTGACCTGCGAGTCGTGGTTGCCGCGCACCCAGACGTACGGCGCGCCGAGATCGGGGATCGGGTCGAGGAAACCGTTCTCGGCGGCGGTGCCGTGGTCCATGGTGTCGCCCGAGTCGATGATCACGTCGATCCGGTACTGCTCGACGAGCGAGCGGATGATCTCCCACGCGGCCGGGTTCAGGTGGATGTCGGAGACGTGCAGCACGCGCATCGTCCCCGGGTCGGGCTGGTACGTCGGGAGCGTCGAGGCGGCCTCGTACAGCTTCGTCACATTGGTGACGAGACGGGCGAGTTCCTTCTGGTAGACGTCGAACTCGGTGACGATCGAGCGGGCGTTGCCGACCACCGAGGGGGCCGACGACAGCAGCCCGGAGAACTTCGGCTCCAGCACGGACTTGGGGTTCCAGGTGGCGTACGCGGAGACGCCGGCGGCGCCCAGCAGTACGAGCGCCAGGCCGCCGGCCGCGAGAGCGCGGCGCGGGCGGCGGTAGACGGCGAGGCCGAGGGCGGTGGCGCCGGACACGACGGCGACGCAGGAGCGCAGGGCCAGCTCACGGGTGCCGTCGGCGACGTCCTGGGTGATCTCGTCCTGGAGGCCGGTGATCCGCTCCGGGTGCTCCACCAGGGCCTGTGCGCGGACCGGGTCGAGCTGGTCGACGTCCACGTCGAGCCGGATGGGCGCGGTGTGCGAGTCGAGTTCCAGCGCGCCCAGCGGCGAGACGTTGATCTTCGTTCCGCCGTGCAGGGAAGGCCGCAGCGTCATGCTCGTGTCCATCGGCCCCACGGGCGTACGGACGCTGCCGACGATCAGCAGGCCGAGCCACGCGCCGAGCAGGACCACGGTCACCATGCCGAAGGCGCGCGCGTACGGGTGAGGGGTGTGGACCAGGGTGGACGTGGGGCCGGTGCGGCGGGAGCGGTAGTGGTGCAGCAGGCGGGCGTAGGTGGTGCGGAGGGCAGCTCGGGCGGCCATGGGCGCCGTATGCCCATGCGGACGGGCCACTATGCCCGGCCATCCGTGACAATGGCCGCGTGCTGGAGATGACACGCGAGGAGTTCGAGGAACTGGTCGCCGAGGCGCTGGACAGGATCCCGCCGGAACTGACGCGGCTGATGGACAACGTCGCGGTGTTCGTGGAGGACGAGCCGGCGGCGGACGATCCGGATCTGCTGGGTCTGTACGAGGGGACTCCGCTGACCGACCGGGGCGAGTGGTACGCGGGCGTGCTGCCCGACCGGATCACCATCTACCGGGGGCCGACGCTGCGGATGTGCGACTCCCGGGAGGACGTGGTCGCCGAGACGGAAGTGACGGTGGTGCACGAGATCGCCCACCACTTCGGGATCGACGACGAGCGGCTGCACGAGCTCGGGTACGGCTGACGGTCGCATGACACCGGTCCCGGGGCGGGCGTGTCCTTGTGGGGCCTGGGGAGTTGGGCAGGGAAACCCCCGTCCCGCACCCCTGGAGGTGCCCTCGTGCGCCATTTGTCCGCCCCCGTCCGATGGGCCGTCACCGCGCTGGCGGTAGCGGCTTCCGCAGGCTCCGTCAGCGGCTGCATGAGCGTCACCGACGCGGGCGCGAAGCCCGGGCCCACCCGGTCCGCCGGCCCGTCGGAGGCAGCGGCGGCCGAGCCGGACGGCGGCGAGGACGCGCCGGGCGGGCGGCATGACGTACGTACCGGGCACGGCGTGGAGGGCCAGGCGGGCGCGCCGGGCGAGGAGGACGGGGCGTCGCCCGAGCCGAGCGACGGGGCGTCCGGGCCGGTGAAGCCGTCCGCGGCGCCGTCCGGCAAGCCGTCCGCGGACGGCAAGCCGGGGGCCCGGCCCGCGCGGCCGCCCGCCGCCTCACCGACCGGTGACGGCGGCGCGCCGGGCGGCGGTGGCGGGGCCTCGCCGAGCGGGCAGCCGACGCCGCCGGAGCCCACCCCGCCCCCGGAGCCGACGCCCACACCGACACCGCCCACCGAGCCGAGCCCGGACCCGTCGGACCCGCCGTCCGCCTCGCCGGCCGCCGACACCCGTACGCAGTCCATGGGGGCGTCGGCGGAACCGGTGGCATCGCCGCAGGTCGCACCGGCGTGAGAGCGACGTCACAGACAGCCGACGTGGACCGGTTTGCGCTGAGTGGGGGAGGGTGCGTATGGTGGTAGATCGTTTGATCCCATGTTCCCCTTTGCCCGGCGCCACTACCGAGAGCGCCGCGTGTGGCGCGTACTCTCCCTTGCCGTGACTGACCGCATCGAGGCGGTCGAATTGCGAAACACGGAGTTGACGGGCGCGTGCCGAGACTCCGGAAGGTTTCGCATTTCGCATGTCCATTTTCAGTCCTGACCACGCCGTCATGCCCGAGAGCAACGACCTCGACGAGAGCGTTGCTCTCGCCGACGAGGCCGACGAGACCGTAGCGGCCCCCGAGGCCACCGACGCTCCCGAGGCCACCGACGCTCCCGAGCAGGATGCGGCGGACGAGCCGACCGTCACCTTCGCGGACCTCGGTCTGCCCGAGGGCGTCGTCCGCAAGCTCGCCCAGAACGGCGTGACCACCCCCTTCCCGATCCAGGCCGCGACCATCCCGGACGCCCTGGCCGGCAAGGACATCCTCGGCCGCGGCCGCACCGGCTCCGGCAAGACCCTCTCCTTCGGTCTGCCGCTGCTCGCCACCCTGGCCGGCGGCCACACCGACAAGAAGAAGCCCCGCGGCGTCATCCTCACCCCGACCCGTGAGCTCGCGATGCAGGTCGCGGACGCCCTCCAGCCGTACGGCGACGTCCTCGGCCTCAAGATGAAGGTCGTCTGCGGCGGTACGTCGATGGGCAACCAGATCTACGCCCTGGAGCGCGGCGTCGACATCCTCGTCGCCACCCCGGGCCGCCTGCGCGACATCATCAACCGCGGCGCCTGCTCGCTGGAGGCCGTCCAGGTCGCGGTCCTCGACGAGGCCGACCAGATGGCCGACCTGGGCTTCCTGCCCGAGGTCACCGAGCTGCTCGACCAGGTTCCGGCCGGCGGCCAGCGCCTGCTGTTCTCCGCGACGATGGAGAACGAGATCGCGACGCTGGTCAAGCGCTACCTGACCGACCCGGTCGTCCACGAGGTCGACAGCGCCCAGGGCAACGTCACCACGATGACCCACCACGTCCTGGTCGTGAAGCCCAAGGACAAGGCGCCGGTCACCGCCGCGATCGCCGCCCGCAAGGGCCGCACCATCATCTTCGTCCGTACCCAGCTGGGCGCGGACCGCATCGCCGAGCAGCTGCAGGACACCGGCGTCAAGGCCGACGCGCTGCACGGCGGCATGACGCAGGGCGCCCGTACGCGCGTCCTCGAGGACTTCAAGAAGGGCTACGTCAACGCCCTCGTCGCCACCGACGTCGCCGCGCGCGGCATCCACGTCGACGGCATCGACCTGGTCCTGAACGTGGACCCGGCCGGCGACCACAAGGACTACCTGCACCGTTCGGGCCGTACGGCCCGTGCGGGCAAGTCCGGCGTGGTCGTCTCGCTGGCCCTGCCGCACCAGCGCCGCCAGATCTTCCGCCTCATGGAGGACGCGGGCGTCGACGCCACGCGCCACATCGTGGGCGGTGCCGGGGCGTTCGACCCGGAGGTCGCCGAGATCACCGGCGCCCGGTCCCTGACCGAGGTGCAGGCCGACTCCGCGAACAACGCCGCCAAGCAGGCCGAGCGCGAGGTCGCCGACCTCACCAAGCAGCTGGAGCGGCTCCAGCGCCGGGCCGTCGAGCTGCGCGAGGAGGCCGACCGCCTGGTCGCCCGTGCCGCCCGCGAGCGGGGCGAGGACCCGGAGGCCGCCGTCGCCGAGGTGGCGGAGGCCGCGGAGGCCGAGGTCCAGGCCGCGATCGCGTCCGTACCGGAGCAGCCGGCGCGCGAGTCGCGTGACTCCCGCGACGAGCGTGGCAACTACGAGCGCCGCGACCGCCGTGACGACCGGGGCAGCTTCGAGCGCCGGGACCGTGACGACCGTGGTGGCCGCTCCTTCGAGCGCCGTGACAACGACCGTGGCGACCGTGGCGGCTTCCGTCGCGACAACGACCGTCCGTCCGGTGGCTTCCGCCGCGACGACCGGGGCGGCAGCTTCGAGCGCCGGGACCGCGACGACCGTGGCGGCTTCCGCCGCGACGAGCGCCGTGACAACGACCGTGGTGGTTTCCGCCGTGACAATGACCGTCCGGCTTCCGGTGGTTTCCGTCGGGACAATGACCGTCCGGCCTCGGGTGGTTTCCGTCGGGACAATGACCGTCCGGCTTCCGGTGGTTTCCGTCGGGACAATGACCGTCCGGCTTCCGGTGGTTTCCGCCGTGACAACGACCGTCCGGCTTCCGGTGGTTTCCGCCGGGACAACGACCGCCCGTCCGGTGGCTTCCGCCGCGACGACCGCCGCGACGACCGCCCCACCGGCGGCCACCGTGGCAGCGACCGTCCGTTCAACCGTGACCGCCGCGACGACCGCCCCTCGGGCGGTGGCTTCCGCTCCGGTGGCCACGAGCGCCCCTACGGTCGCCGTGACGACCACCGCGGTGGCTCGAACTCCGGCTCCTCCTTCGGGCGCCGCGACGACAAGCCGCGCTGGAAGCGCAACGGCTGACGCGTAACCCGCTGAGCAGGGCCCGTACCTCCGCAAGGGGGGACGGGCCCTGCCGCGTTGTCATCGGCCGCTGTTACGATCCGTCCACCTCGCAGTGGGGGGCACTGGAGGCGGGGCCGGGGGGCTCTCGTTCATCTCGACGCGTACGCGGCATGCCGGCAGCCGCGCCTTGGTGGGCGCCACCCCGCAGGCCCGATCAATCCGATCGAGAAGCGGAGTTCCGTGTACGGCAAGAGACCCTTGCGTGTCATCGCCGCCGCCGTGGTACTGGCGGCGGCGACAGCCACCGGTCCGGCGGTGTCCACAGCCCAGGCGGCACCCACGACAGAAGTGGTGATCCCCGCAACGACGAGCGCCCTGCCCGTGCGCAGCGAGCTCCTCAACACCGGGCCTCACGGCTATCTGCGCCATGAAGCCCGGCGCGGCACCTTCTGGCGGGCCTATGGGGCGGCCGCCACCGACGTCCAGCTCGACACCGTCCAGGACTACGACGGGGGCAACTTCCAGCGTGGAACGGGCTCGGACGTCGTCGCCCGGTACCTGGAGTCGCCGCAGCGCGTCGAACTGCGGGACATGGTCGCGGGAGAGACCCTGACCGTGCCGGTGCCGACCGGCCACTCCTATGTGGGGGCGTTCGGCCGGAACGTGCTCACCTACGACTTGCTCGACGGGGGCATGCGCTTCCACGTGCTCGACATGGAGACGGGGCAGGTGCGTGACCGGCTCGTCGAGGGCGTGCCCACGGGGGTTCATTCCTACGCCGTCCTGCCGGGGGTGGGGGACGCCGACGGACTGGTGATGGCGCTGCCCGGCGCCGGGAACGTGTGGATGGACGTGACCCAGGGCCGCGTCGTACCGATTCGGAGCGACGAGCCGCTGGCGACGAAGCGTTTCGCCCTGACCCGGGACCGGCTGCTGATCTGGTCGGACGGCCAGGTGTCGGTCTACTCGCGCGGCAACCTCTCCACGCCGGAGCGCGTGCGGCCGCTCCCCGAGAGCGACGCGCGGCTGCTGGGCATGGTGGGCGGGGAGCTCGTCGTGGCCCGGCACGATCCGGCGCTCGGAGTGGTCGACGAGGACCTGCCGGTGTGGCGGGTCGAGGCCCATCCGCTGGACGGGAGTGCCGTCCGCACCCTGCTGGCCAGGTCGAGCGGCCGGGCGTCGCACACCCCCGACGGCGGCCTGCTGGTGCACGGCGGGCCGAGCATGACCGAGTGGGGCGTCCAGTCGCTCCGGGCCGACGCGGCGGGGCGGGCCACGGTGTCCCATGAGACGCCGGTCCAGGTGAAGGCCGTACCGAACACGATCCACCAGATGTCGTTCCGGCAGGGGCGGCTGACGAGCGTGGAGGCCGACGCGGCGGCGGGACTGGCCGGTGTCCACACGCGTACCACCGAGCAGTCCGGCGGCGTGCCCGCCTACCACGGCGAGCGGAAGAACCGCGGCTGGATGTCCATCCAGCCCGAGGCCTGCTTCCAGAGCTACTGCCCGAAGGTCGTGGAGACCGGGGACGGGCGCATCGCGTACGGCGGCACCATGCGCATCTGGGGCGAACCCGTCGTGCCGCCGCACCGGCTGGCCGAAGGGGCTCAGCTTCCGGGAACCAAGGTGGATACGGGGGCCGGCTACGCGGGCTTCATCGGCAGCTGGGGTCGCTGGGCCGCGGTTTGGGCGAGTGCGACGGACGGCTCGGGCGGCACGCGGATCATCGACCTCGACACCGGCAAGGTGGCGAGGACGCTGCCGGTGTACGGGGTGTCCCTGTCGGGCACCACCCTGTGGACCGACGACGGCGACTGGGCGGTCGGGTACGACATCAGGACCGGCGCTCGGACGCAGTCGGCGTACATCCCCCGGTGCGGGCTCAGCGGGGCCGAGGCGATCGGCCGCTGGCTGCTCTGGAGCTGCGCGGGATCGCGCGACGACCAGGGGCTGTTCGACTTCCAGACGAACACGATCACCCCGCTGGGTATCGGGTACCGGGCCGGCGCGCAGCTGGGTGACGGGTTCGTCGTCTACCCGGTCGGCACCTCCCTGAAGCTGAAGGACCTGAGCGACGGTGGCACAGTGCACACCCTCACCGACGATCGCGTGTCCTACCAGCCGTGGGCGGTCGACCCGGCCACCGGCACCGTCGCCTGGGCGGACACCAAGAACGCCGTCCACCTCGTCGGCAGCGGGGTGGCGCCGTCGGCGCTCACGGCCGTCGACTCCGACGTGCCCCCGACACAGGCGGTGAAGGGCGGCGCCGCGCCCTGGCGGCCGCGCTGGTGGCCGTCCACCGGGAGCGCGTCGTGGAAGCTGACCCTCAAGAGCACGGCGACCGGCACCGTGGTGCGCACGCTGAGTGGTGGGCAGACTCGGGGCCTGGTCGCCCCCGTCTGGGACGCCAGGGACGCGTCCGGCCGGCTGGTGACCAGTGGCTCGTACGCGTGGACGCTGACCGCCGAGCCGGTGAGCGGCCAGGGCGGCAGCCTGGCGGCGTCCGGCACGGTGACCTTGACCGGCGCCGCCGCCGTACGCCGTGACCACGCGGGCCCCTCCGGCCCCGACACGGTCGGCGACCTGGTGTCGCTGAGCGGCTCCGGCTCCCTCGCCTTCCGGCACGGCAGCGGGACGGGCACTCTGGCGGGCGCGACGACCGGCAGCGGCTGGTCGACGTCCGCGGTCGCGGTCCCCTTCGGGGACCTGAGCGGTGACGGCTGCAACGACGTGCTGGTCCGGATGACGAACGGCGCGCTGCGCGCGTACCGGCCCGGCTGCGGCAAGGCGCTGACGCCGACGACTCCGTACACCTCGCTGGGCACGACGTGGGCGCAGTTCAATGTCCTCACCTCGCCCGGGGACATGACGGGTGACGGCCGTGCGGACCTGGTGGCCCGTCAGGCGACCACGGGCGACCTCTACCTGTACGCGGACGACGGCGCCGGCAAGCTGAAGTCGCGGGGCCGGATCGCCACCAACTGGAAGGCGTACCGCGCGGTGTTCGGCGCCGGTGACCTCAATGGTGACGGCATCGGCGACCTGCTCGCGGTGGACGGTGCCAACTCGATGTGGCGGTTCAACGGCACGGCGACGGGCACGCTCAAGCCGCGCACCCTGGTGTTCGGCAACAACTGGGCCACCGGCCGCAACGCGTTCGTCGGTGTCGGCGACCTGAACAAGGACGGCAAGGCGGACCTGATCTCCCGCAACGCCGCCGGTGACCTGCTGCGCAACAACGGCAACGGCGCCGGGTCGTTCGGCTCCACGGTCAAGATCGGGACGGGCTGGCAGGGCTACAAGGGCCTTTTCTGAGTCCTCACCCATGGGCCCGTACGGCACACGTTCCCGCGTGTGCCGTACGGCCCGTTCAGACCCTGCGAGCCGACCGCGCGACAGGCCTGGCAGCCGATACCCGATCGGCAGTCGGCTCTCTTGGGGCTATGCTCGGGGGTGCCTCACCGAGGGCCGTTAGCTCAATTGGCAGAGCAGCGGACTTTTAATCCGTTGGTTGTGGGTTCGAGTCCCACACGGCCTACCGGGTTGTGAGCCCTGCTAGGGCTCTGACCAGCAAGTTTGTGCCCCGGCCACTATCACTGGCCGGGGCACAAGCGCGTCAGGACGCCTTTTGCGTGCGCGATGCGTGAGCGGACGGGGCGGCAGCCGCCGGTTCAGCCGACGATGAACGAGCACGCGGCACCAACGCAGCCGCCGCTTCAGCCGCCGCCTTGTCGACTTCGGGCAGCAGGCTCGTGTACGTGTCCGAGGTCAGCGTGATCGTGGAGTGCCGCAGCGTCTCCTTGATCGTGTGAAGGTCGCCACCTCCGCCGTGCGTGAGCGTCGCGGCGACATGCCGCAGGTCCCGCAGGGTGATGGGCGGCAGGCCAGTGCTCGCCAGGATGCGCCGGAACGCTTCGGAGACCGTCTCGGGGTGCAGCCAGGAGCCGTCCTCCTTGGTGAAGACTTTCCCCGTGTCGCTCCACGCCGCGCCCCACTGGTCGCGTTCCTTCATCTGACGGACCCGATGCTCTCTCAGAACCGCCACGTTGAGGCTGTCGAGCGCGATCGTGTTCGCACTGCCGTCCGTCTTCGGGTCGGACTCGTACGGATCCCACCCATCGACCACAATCTCCTTGGCGGGCGTGATCAGGCCAGCGTCGAGGTCGACCTCGTGCCAGTCCTGACCGACCGCCTCGCCACGGCGCAGGCCACGGGTGCCCATCAGGTGGAAGACCGCGTACAGACGGTCGCCCTCGGCCGCGTCGAGGAAGACACCGAACTGCTGTGGAGTCCACACCATGACCGGACCCGGTATGACGCCGGTCTCGCGCCAGCGCCGGACCCGCTCCTCGGTCCAGAGGAGCGGCTTGGGCCGCTTGCCCGACTCCAGTTCGACATGGGCGGCCGGGTTGAAGGTGACGAGCTGCTGCGCGATGGCGGAGTTCAAAGCGGCGCGCAGGGTACGGCGGATGGCCTGCCGGGTAGCCGGTCCGGTGAGCTTCCGGAACGGCTTCATCTCGGCCAGCTTGGCCCGCTCGATCGCGAGGCGCTCCCGCTCGGCGGCGACCGGCCGTCCGGGCTTGCTCGGCTTGCACCGCGCGATCTGCTCACGTCGGGCCTGATTCTCGGCCGCTATGACCTCGTTCTGGTCAGCGATGGCGTCGAACATCGCGACCAGGTGACCGACGTTGAGCCGGTCGAGACGGACGTGCCCGACCCGCGGCTTCAGGTGGACCCGGATGTGCGAGGCGTACCCGTTGAGCGTCGTCTTACGGCGCTTCTTCGCCGCGAGCCAGTAGTCGAGCCACTCGCCAACCGTGAGCCGGCCGGTGAGGTCGAGCCCTTGTTTCAGGCGGCGCCGCGTTGCTTCGATGTCCGGCAACGGGGTCTTGTCGGCGGCGACCTTCTCCAGGAGCTCCGCGATCCGCGCTTGGGCATCTGAGTCGTCGGTATCTGCCAGCGCGAGCAGAGCGCGGACGTGGTCGAGGTCGGCTTGGGCGGACTTGAGGCTCTCGTAGCCGGCGCGGCTGAAGGAGCGGCGGGTGCCGTCTTCGCGGGGTGGGAGCTCTTGGCGTATGGAGTACGAGCCGTGCTTGCGGCTGGTGAGCTTGGGGCAGGACTTGCCGAGCGGTTTGCCGGTCTTGGGGTCGCGGCAGTAGCAGCGGCGGTGGGTGGAGCCCTTCAAAGGCTGTTCTCCTCGGTGGTGCTGGGGTAGGTGTCGGGTGGGTCGACGTCAGCGAGTTCGGGCGGCAGGAGCGGCGGTGTGCCGCCGCCGTCGCGGATGAAGGCGCGGGCGCTGCGGAGCCGGTACTTGGCCCTCTCGGCCCTTTCGGCGTAGTCGGCCTGGGCGTGGGCGGCTTCCTCGCGTTCGGCCTGGTTGGGCGCCGTCGCGACCTTCCAGCGTTCGTGCTTCTCGCCCTTCAGGGCGGCCAGGGCGGCTCGTTCGTGGCTGGCGTGGGCGCGGAAGGCGCGGAGCATCTCGTCCTCGACGCCGAAGCCCTCCATGTCGCCGGTGAACCAGCGCATGGCCTCCCAGGTCGGTTCGGAGTCGCGGAGGGGAAGCCGCTGGACGCGCTCGACGTAGCCGACGGGGTAGAGCAGGCAGATCGGGTAGGTGCGCAGGGCTTCGGCCAGGACCATGACCTCGACCAGGGGAATCGTCGAGCGGCGACCGGATTCCATGTTGGCGATCACATTGCGCGGGATCGGATAGCCGATCTCCTCACACCTGTCGGCCAGGTCCTGGGCGCTCATGCGCAGCTCCTTCCTCCTTCTGCGGACCTCGGCGGCCACGGTGGCCAAGACCTGGTCCGCCCACTCCGGGACGTCGTCCTCGTCATCTCCAGCATCGAAACCGTGTTGTGTCATAAAGACACATTAGCTTGGCGATGCTGGTTAGTGAGGGCCTGGAGCCGGACGTGATGACGCGTTCGCCGAGGGCTCATTCATGAACGGAGCATTGGATGCGCAAGGGCGAGACCGGCGAGCAGTCGAAGGGCATGACACGGGAGGAACTGCTCGCCCTTCCCGCCGCCGTTGACCTGGACACCGGCAACCGAGCCCTGGGCTTGGGGCGGAGCAAGGGCTATGCGCTGGCCAAGCGTGGCGAGTACCCGTGCAAGGTCCTGCGGCTGGGCAAGGCGTACCGGGTGGTGACCGCCGACCTGTTGGACCTGCTCGGCCTGGCCGCATGACCGCTCGTGCGCGTAGCAGACGATTCTGCGCGGAGCTGACACAGAAACGCTGGACTGTTGCCAGGCGTGGACGTACTGTCCGTGTTCCCTCGCGATGGCCCAGTGCCCGCGAACAAAGCAAGAGCCCCCGGCGGTGCAACGCCGGAGGCTCAGCACACTCCACTGCCCGCATTCCAACGAACGACCTGCGTGACCCGGGCGTGCCTGCCCGAGGTCACCGGATGAGGAGCTGCCCTGTGCAACCTACGACACCCGAGCCGTATTCCGCACCCGGCAAAGCGGTATGGCCGACGCCCGCCGTACCCGGCCAGCCCCGCCGCCTACCCGAGGCCACAGAACCGGCCGACGACAAGGCGCTGGCCCCGGCGGATCAGCCCGCCGAGGAAGTGCTGCCGGATCCAGAGCCGACGTACGGCTCCGGGCTGCTGGATGAACTGCGTGCCCAGATAGCGCGGTTCGTGATCCTGCCCTCCGAGCAGGCGATGGACGCGGTCACGCTGTGGGTGGCTGCGACGCACCTGCAGCCCGCGTGGCAGCACGCCCCGCGCCTGGCAGTGGTGGGACCGGCGAAGCGGTGTGGCAAGTCGCGGCTCCTGGACGTGCTGACCGAGACGGTCCACGAGCCGATGCTCACCATCAACACCACGCCGGCGGCGGTCTTCCGCTCGATCAGCGACGAGCCGCCCACCCTGCTGGTGGACGAGGCCGACACCATCTTCGGCACCCCGAAGATGGCGGAGAAGAATGAGGAGATGCGCGGCCTGCTCAACGCCGGTCACCAGCGCAACCGGTACGTCACCCGCGTGGTCGGCAACGACCACACGCCCCATAAGTTCGCCACCTTCGCCATGGCAGCCCTGGCCGGGATCGGCGACCTGCCCGACACGATCATGGACCGGTCGGTGGTCATCCGCATGCGCCGCCGAGCGGAGGGCGAGAGCGTCAAGCCCTTCCGCTCCCGCCGCGACACCCCGGCCCTGCACGACCTGCGCGACCGGATCGCCGCATGGACACGGCCGCTGCTCGACGAGGCGGCCGACCTGGAACCGGAGATGCCGGTGGAGGACCGAGCCGCCGACACCTGGGAGCCCCTGGTGATCGTCGCCGACCTCGCCGCCGGCCCCTGGCCCCGGCGCGCCCGCGCCGCCTGCGCGCAGATGGTTGCCGCCGAAGCGGCGGCGGAGGAGGACCATCCCAGCGGAGCGCGGATCCTCGCCGACATCCGCCGCGTCTTCGTCGCCCAGCGCGAGGCCGACAGTCTCCCCACCGAGGAGCTGCTCCATCAGCTGCGCCTGGACCCGGAGAGTCCCTGGGCGGAGTGGGGGCGAAGCGGCCTGAGCCCGCGTGAGCTCGGCCGCATGCTTCGGGAGTTCGACATCCGGCCCAGCAACGTCCGCCTGGCCGACGGAACCCAGCGCAAGGGCTACACGCGCAACAAGTTCCTCGACGCATGGCGGCGCTACTGCCCGACCGTCCACCCGGTCGGCGCCGACAACACGGCCAGCTAGCGCCGCCCAGCCCGCATCCCCTGGTTGCCGTCCTTGCCGTCCCTGCCGTAAAAGCGCAGGTCAGCCAGCATGCGCGCAAGACGGCAACTGGGGTCAAGACGGCAACGCGATCAAGACCGACGCACGACCGCCGGTCAGGACACCGCCCGCATCCGTCTTGTGCCGTCTTCGACGTCCCCGCCGTATCGCCGCAGGTCACAGCCCGACCAGCCGGGACGGCAGACGGAACGGCAACGTCCCAGCCCCTGGCCCAGCAGATGAGGGCGGGCACCGGCACCAGGCACGCCCTGGTGCCGGTGCCCGCATCAGGCGGAAACGTCAGAGCGCGCCGTCAAGACGGCAACCGACGGGGTTGCCGTACCGGCCCTGACCTGCGCTTGCAACGGCCAAGACGGCAAAGACGGACTACGCCAACACCCCCTCGCACACACCGCAGGAGCCTCACCATCGCCATGGTCACCCCCGCGAAACCCACCCCCGCCGCAGCAAGACCGCAACCGAGCCATCGTGCAGACGGTGACGAAACACGTCCCCGCGAAGGGCGGCAAGTGATGACCAAGGACGCTGCCGAACGGTACGCGCTTGCCGCTGCCGGAGCCGTCATCGTCGCCCTCACCGTCGGCGGATTCTGGCTCTCCTACGCACACCTCGCCGAGGTCGCAGGACAGCACGGTCTGGGCAGATCCCCAGCCCGCCAGTGGGCCTGGCCCGCGACCTTGGACGCGTTCATCGTCGCGGGCGAACTATTGATGCTCCGCGCGGGCCTGCGCCGGGTCACCGACGGATGGGCCATCGCTCTCACGGCCACCGGATCGGTCGGATCCATCGCGCTCAACGTGGCCGGGGTCTACGGCACGCGCCAAGCTGACACCGTGCCGCTGCTCGACTACGTGGTCGCCGCGGTTCCCCCGACCGCCGCGCTGCTGGCCTTCGGTGTCCTGATGCGGCAGATCCACCAACTCGTCGCCGAGCCCACCCCTGGAGGCGGCGCCCCCATGCCAGGCACAGAGCGAGCCGAGGCCGAGCCTCCAGCAGCCGAGGAGCCTCGGACGCAGCCCGTGCGAGACGAGCCGGACGAGGGCGACGGCGAGGTTCGGGCTGAGCTCGAAGCGCCCGATGACAACGGCGAAGCGAAACGTCCCCGTCGTGTCGGCCGACCGGCTACCAACCTCGACGAGCTGGTCGATATCGCACGGCCGCTGTTCACAGCGGACGAAACCCCTACTCGCGAGGCGGTCCGCAAGACCATCCGCGCCGCCGGACACAGCATCGGACAAGACCGGCTCACCCAGGTCATGGCCGCCCTGCGCCCGCAGCCAGCGGGTACGACCGGAGCCGCCGACAGCCGCTGACCGGAAGTATCCGCAGGTCACAGCCCCTTACGGGTCAAAGCGGTACCGGCACCGAAGCCGACGGGCCGGACGAAACTGCAGACCAACTGCAGTGACCGGCACCCCGGCCTGGACCGCCCCAGAGGCGGGCCTGGGGCCCACCACACAGATCCGGTCAACCCGATCGCCGGACACAGCCACGAACGACAGCGCTCGGGACTCGTGTCGCGGAGCCGGTCCGGAAGCCCTCCGGACCGGCTCCGCCACCTGCCATCGCTGCCCGACCAGCCCACGGTCCAACCCCGAGCTCACATCGATGCCCAGCGCTAGCCAGCTACCCCGCCAGAACACGCCATGGAGAACGCACACATGCACCACCAGCACGACGAACCCCGCACCGATCAGCAGCAGATGACCACCACCGCCACCAGCGCAGCAAGGTATGGCGTTGGACCGTCCAAGGGCCGGTCCAACGCAGAGTCCTCCGCCCCGGGGGTGGCGGAGGCGGTCGGGCACCAGGGGGTGCCCGAGCAGGAGAAGCTCATCGACACCGCCGTGCCGCTGTCGCTGTCGCGTGCCGCTGACGCCGCCGCCCTGCACCGCGTCGCCCGTCGCCGTAAGCGCAGAGACGAGCAGCGCAAAGAGCGTGTCGACGTGCGCTACAGCGTCGACGAGAAGACCGAGATCCTCGCCAAGGCCCGGTCGCTGAACATCGCCGGTGCCCACTACGTCGGCGCTGTCGTCATGGCCCACGTCCACGGTGACCTCACCCTGCCCGGCCAGCGCACCCCGCTCGATGACTACATCGATGAGCTGACTGGCCTGCGCCAGCAGGTGGCCAAGATCGGCCACCTCGTCAACCAGGTCGCCAAGAAGCTGAACTTTGGCGGCCATCCACACCCTGGGGACACCGCCATCCTGGCCCAGGCCGAACGCACCCTGGCCGCGGTGGGCACGGCCGTCAGCCACATCGCGGCTGCCGCCAACCAGGCGGTTGCCAGTAAGGCGGGCTGATGATCGCGAAGATCAGCAGTGGCAAGGACACGGCCGGCCTGATCCGCTACCTCTACGGCCCGGGCCGGGCCAACGAGCACACCGACCCGCACCTGGTCGCTTCCTTCGACGGCTTCGCACCCGACCCCGGCCGCGCCGACGACCCTGCGGCCACAAAGAAGCTCCTCGTGGCGGACCTCGACCTGCACGTGAAGCAGGCCCGGCGGCTCGGCCGTGCGCCCGAGCGGCACGTGTGGCACTGCTCCATCCGCGCCGCTGAGACCGACCGCCACCTCAGCGACTCCGAGTGGGCCGACATCGCCCGCCGCATTGTGGCGGCCACCGGCATCGCCCCCGAGGGGGATCCTGACGGGTGCCGGTGGGTTGCCGTCCGGCATGCCGACGACCACATCCATATCGCCGCCACAAAGGTCCGAGGCGACCTCCGCCCCGCCCGCCACTGGAACGACTACCTGACCGCCGACAAGGAACTCGCTGCCATCGAGAAGGAGTACGGCCTCCAGCAGGTCGTACGCGGCGACCGCACCGCCGCCAAGCGACCCACCCGCGCCGAGAAGGAGAAAGCCCAGCGGGCCGGCCACGCGATGACCGCCCGCGAACGTCTGCGGTTCACCGTCCGCACCGCGGTATCGGTGGCCACCAGCCCCGAGGAGTTCCTCGGCATCCTCGCCGCCACCGACAGCGTGCTGGTCGAAATCCAGCGCTTCCCCTCCGGCGACATCCGCGGATACAAGATCGCCATCGAAGGAGACACCAACGCCGCCGGCGAGCCCATCTGGTACTCCGGCTCCAAGCTCGCCCCCGACCTGTCCTTCCCCCAGATCCGCGACCGCCTCACCGCCACCGACCCGACCGCCCAGACGACGAGGCAACACCGGCCCGACCCGTGGCACCAGGCGACCGCTGCCGCCGAGCACATCCCCGACTGCCTCGACCAAGGCGACGACGCAGCCGCCCAAGCCCACATCGCCGCCTTCGGCGAAGCCCTCGACGCTCTGCCCCTCCTCGCCCCCAAGGAAATCCGGCCCCACCTACGTGAGGCCGCCGCCGCTTTCGAACGCGCCACCCGCTCCCGCATCCGGGCCGAACACGAACACGCCCGCGCCCTGCGCGGCGCCATCCGCGCCATGCGCAGCCAGCCGGCACCGCGCGATGGAGCCCTGCTGGCGATGTTCCTCGACGTGGCCATCCTCGCGGTGATCGCCGCCGGACGCTGGCACCAGCTCCGCCAGCACGACCAGCAGGTCATCGCCGCCCGCCAAGCACTCATCCACCTCCAGGCCGCCTACGACCAAGCCGCCGCCGTCCCGCTGGCCGCCCTCGCCCACCGCAAACCCCCCGCGCCCACGGTCGAACGGCTCGCCGCCCTCGTCTACGAGGCCGTACCCACGCACGCCCACCAGGTCCTCGACGACCACGCCTGGGCAGCACTCATCACCGCCCTCGCCGACGCCGAAACGGCCGGGCACGAACCCGCCCCGCTGCTGAAACAGGCAGCCGACCAACGGCCACTGGACGACGCCCGCTCACCGGCACGGACCCTCACGTGGCGCGTGCACCGTCTCATCCAGCACCCCGCTCACAGCACCCGAACCCCCCAAGCCCACACCGTCACGGGCAATCGAGCGGCCAATCACCTCCGGAAGGATCCGCTTCCCCCATGCCAGTCGGTGACGAAGGCTCCGCATCGTCGTCGCTGAAAGAGGTGTGATCGCCGCAGTTCGGGGCAGGCGGGACCTGTGCCATCCGCCTTATCCGAACTCCTGTTGCGGGTGCGGCATGCCCTGAGCCAGGCGGGATTTCACCTGGTCAGTGATGCGGACGACGGCAAGCCGGGGCTTGGGGTGACGGAAGACCCGTCCGGGGTCTTGATCACGTGGACCGCTTCGGACGGGTTCTCTGCGCTGGCCTCGGACCAGTCCGGGGCCTCGGGTGACAGCATGAAGGCCATTGTGCAGACGGCGGTCTCAGGCTTGCTGGCGCAGCTCGGACACACGGTCACGGAACCGTCCGACGACGGTGACCTGCTTGTTCTTGCCGAGGACCCCGGGGCCAGCGAGTAAAGAGCCGACGTCTGGGCAGGGCGCGGCCTCCACCCGCATGCCCGGTTACTGGAGTTCGCTGAAGCGTTCGGTCTGGCGTGTGCGTCCCGCGACGATGATGGTGTCGTGCGCTTCGACCACGGTGTCGGCGGTGGCGTAAGTAAAGTCCTCGCCGGGGCGCTTGATCGCGACGACGGTGATGCCGTATCGGGTTCGTACGGTGCTCTCGGCGAGGCGTTTACCGACGATCTCAGCGGGCGGGGTGGTCTTGACCATGGCGAAGTCGTCCTCGAACTCGATGTAGTCGAGCATCCGACCGCGTACGAGGTGGGCGACGCGCTGGCCCATGTCGTGTTCGGGGTAGACAACGTGCTGGACACCGAGCTGGGTGAGGATGCGCCCGTGGGGCTCGCTGATCGCCTTGGCCCAGACGTCCTGGATGCCGAAGGACACCAGCAGGGAGGCGGTCAGGATGCTGGCCTCCAGGTCAGTGCCGATGGCGACAACCGCACGGTTGAACTCGTGGACGGCGAGCTGGCGCAGGACGCTCTCTTTGGTGGAGTCGGCGCGCACGACGTGCGTGAGAGAGCCGGACATCATCTGGACGACTTCCGGATCCTCGTCGATGCCGAGGACTTCGGTCTCCTCGTCGACCAGTTCCAGGGCCAGGGCGCGTCCGAAGCGGCCCAGGCCGATGACCGCGACGGAGTCCTTGCGGGCGATGCGGCGGGGTTTGGGGCTGCGGTTCCTAGCCAATGACGGGTCGCTCCTCGGGCAGGTCGTACATGCGGATGCGCTGGCGCAGGGCGAGCGCGGAGGCCACGGTGATCGGGCCGAGCCGGCCGATGAACATCAGTGCGGTCAGCAGGATCTGTTCAGTGGCGGGCAGGTCGGCGGTGATGCCGGTGGACAGGCCGACAGTGGCGAAGGCCGAGATGACCTCGAACAGGGAACGGTCGAGGTTGATGTCGGTGAAAACCATGAAGATCACTGTTGAGCTGACCACGGCGGCCACCGACAGCAGCACGACGGTCAGGGCCTGGCGCTGGGTGTCGCCGTGCAGGCGCCGGTGGAAGATGTTCACCGCCCCCTCGCCGCGCACCTCCGCGTATATGACGAAGAACAGCACCGCGAAGGTGGTCACCTTGATACCGCCGGCGGTGCCGGCACTGGCGCCGCCCACGAACATCAGCACGTCCATGCCCAGCCAGCTCGCGGGGTTCATCTGGCCGGTATCAATGCTGTTGAACCCTGCCGTACGGGGCATCACGCCCTGGAAGAAGCCAGCCAGGAGCTTTCCCGGAGTGTCCAGCGGGCCCAGAGTGGCAGGGTTGGTCCACTCAATCGCGGTGATGAACACGCTGCCGCCAACGAGGAAGACCCCGCTCGCCCAGACGACGATTTTGGTGTGCAGCGACCATTCCCGCGGCCTGCGCCAGCGGCGGCGCAGCTCGAACAGCACAGGGAAGCCCAGGCCACCGGCGATAACCGCGAGCGCGATCGGCAGGCAGATCCACGGGTCGGTGACGAACCCCATGAGGCTGTCGGAGTACAGGGCGAACCCCGCGTTGTTGAACGCGGAGACGGCGTGAAAGACCCCAAGCCACAGCGCTCGGGGCCACGGCGTGTCGTAGCCGAGGCCGAAGCGCAGGGTCAGTACGAGCGCGGTGATGGCCTCCAGCAGCAGGCTGACTCTGACCACGCCGAAGACGACCGAGCGTACCTCGCCCAGCCTCAGTGTCTTGGTCTCGGCCGCCGCTGTCAGGCGGGCGCGCAGGCCCATTCGGTGGGAGATCAGCAGGCCGAGTAGGGAGGCGAAGGTCATGATGCCCAGGCCGCCGAGCTGGATCAGGCCGAGGATCACGGTCTGGCCGAACCCTGTCCAGTAGGTGGGGGTGTCCACCACGACCAGCCCCGTCACGCACACGGCCGAGGTCGAGGTGAACAGCGCCTCCAGCAGGGTCGCGCCTCCCGGCCCGGCCTTGGCGACCGGGAGCATCAGCAGTCCGGTCCCGACAAGGATCGCCGTGGCAAAGCCGGCCACGACGAACTGCGCCGGATGCCGCGGCCGCGGCCATCGCCGCCTCACCACAGCGAGTCCACTCTGGCTGCCGACCCCGTCTCAATCAATCGCACTGGACGACGATAGCCATCCATGACGGACTTCTAACGCGCGGGCTCACCAACAAAGCGGACGGTCGCGCCTACAGTTTCTTGCATGCCCCACCAGCCCTTCCCGACTGGCAGCTTCCGAGGACGCAGCGCCCGCCTGTCGGCAAAGTGCTCGCGGACAGCCTCATGAAGAGATCCGGCGCAGACCAGGGCATCCGGCGCATGGTCTACGCCCTGACCGGTACCGCGGTCATCCTCATCGCCGTCGGTGTTCCTACCCGCCAGATGTGGCTGCTCGGATTGGGCGCCTGGGTCCTGATCGGCGCGTTCCTCGTGGAAATGATCTATAGACCGTGAAGTCCGGTACACATCCGGGCCGAGATCGGCAATATGGGGGGCCGCGTATACGTGGAGACCGGGGGCTCGCTTTCCTCTCCAGCCGACCTTGCGTTACCTGTACGGCAAGGGCACCCACGGGGAGCCCGTCGACCCGCGCCTGGCCGCCTCCTTCGACAACATGGTCCCGGCCCCCAGGCGCGAAATGCAAGAAGAGCATGGACGAGTTGGGCGGCCTTCCCAGCCACACATGACATCGAGGCCGCGCCGACGGGCCTGCCCCACTCCTGGCCGTGGCATCACCCATTAAGGGCCGCTGAGCGCCTGTGGTCTAACCTCAACCGTGCACGGCGCCCATGGCCACTCTCATCTGGCCACCGAAACCCGCACGGCGAGTGATTGCCTACATTCCGGGCATACGTCTGACCCGGGAACTGTCGGACAACGCCGGAGGAAGCGATGGTGCAGCCACCCGAGGCACAACACCCCGACCCCTCCGGCAGGAGGCACATCCGCACAGCCGGACAGGCACGTGATGTCACGCGAGGCTTTCTGTCCTCCGTGGGCCCTTCCGACAGCGCCGAAGCGGAAGCCGTGGTCCTGGTGGTGTCCGAGCTGGTGACCAAGGCGGAACGGCACGCAGGCGGCGTCACAGGATTCCGGCTGGACGCCGCAGCCGGCAGCGTCACCGTGACCGTCTCCGACGCCAGCACAACCCCGCCACGCCTCCGGCGCACCGACGCCTTCGAACCCGGCGGATTCGGCTGGCCCCTCGTCCAAGAGCTGGCGAGAAGGGTAAGCGTCAACATACACCCACACGGCAAATCCGTCCGAGCCGTGCTTCCGCTGGCGCACTGACCACAGGAGGGGTGACCAGCGTAGAAATCACAGCCCGCTGTTTTGGCCGCGTTGGCTTCCCACTGCTCCGAACCCCGCACCTGCACGCTGCTAGTGACCTGTCGGGGACTGCGCTGGAAGCTTGTTTCGGGCCTGCCGCGGCCGGTGAGCCGTCATGGGCAGTGGGGCGGGAGCGGTAGCGTTCGGCTGGCTGGGGTCGGCGATTCACCTTGTCGGGTGCCGGCCCCAGTGTGTTGAGGACGTTGGTGGTTCAGATCATCCCGCGTCTGCCGAACAGGGGCGCATAGTCGGGTGGCAGTTCGTGCAGGATTTGCGCGGTCAGGCCCCGGGTTTGTGTGTCGGCGAGGCAGGTCAGCACGGCCTCGGCATCCCAGCGGGCGGTTTTCAGGTCCGTCTCATTCAGCTCAGCCATCCGGCGACAGAATTCCTGCGCGCAGAACTGCTCGGGTTCCTCCGGTGAGCGACTCTCCAGGGCCTCGGTCAGGAAGGCCGGCAGTTGGCGAGCCAAGGCCGCCGCCGTGTTGGGGCCGAGGCGGGAAGCGAGCACGGTCAGTGCCGAGGTCAGGACCTGTTCGGCGTGTTCCAGGTCGGCATAGCCGCCACGGTCACGGACCTGGGCAAGGAAGTCGTCGTAGCCCGCGCTCATACTTCCCACCATCCCACAGTGGCCGGGAACCCATCCGGCGAGACGAGCACGCCCAGCGACGCTCGTCCGGACAGACGCGTTCCAGCAGCCCGATAGGCCATCCCTGACCCGTCCTGCCGTCAACGGCTGCGGCCGTCCCTCGATCACGCCGCTTCCACCTCGCGCCGCAGGCTCATCTGCCCGGCGCATCCGAAAGCTCCCACGGTACCTGGCCCGAGGCCGCCGCGCCCCGTCACGGCGCCCACCACACAGGCCGGCGCCCAGCGCAGTAGATGACTCCGGCCTTCGTCGCTGACCGGAGAAGCGGGCGGAACATAGCCGACGATCGCCGGTTGGGCAAACCGGCGATCCTCCGGACCATTGATGCCTCCACCCGCCCGACCCCCTGTGAGGAGCACCCGTATGCCCACGACCACAGCCCGCCCCGAGATCGTCGCCCTGCTCTGCGACGCGGACTTCAAGCGCTGGCGTGACACCAAAACCTGGACCCATCGCGACGGACGCCCGTTCAGCAAGGAGGAACAGGCCCTCATCTTCAGGGCCACTCGAGTCGAACTCGAAGAGGTGAGCGAACAGATAACGCGATACCGGGAGTACCTGCGCACGATGGACGAAGCACCGGAGGCTCTGCAGCGCTTCCTCGCCCCGTTCATGGAGCAGCTCACCAAGAAGAACCTCGGCAACGCCGTTCAGCTCATGAGCAAGGAGGAACGGGCGGAGTTCGATCGACTGCTCGGCCTCACCATCGAACCGGTCCGCCCCTTCACTCCGTACACCTTCTGACGAAGGCCCACGTCACTCAGTGACAGGGGTGACGTGGGAGAGACGCCAGAGCACAGCAACGCTGAAGCCGGGCCTCCCGACGGGGATGCTGTTGGTAAATTCGGCCCGGTTGCTTCGCCCCGTCGCTATGCGGCGGGGCGAAGTGCTGTCAGAGGGCTGGTGCGGGTGCGGGCTCGGGGCGTGTAGGTGAGCCAGGCGTCGATGCGGATGAGGTTGACGGCAGCGCCGGTTAGCTGGTGTTGGAGGCTCGTCTTGGACAGACCGCGGTAGCGGGATCTGCGCAGGCCGCAGACTTGGACTGCCTGGGAGATGGTGCCTTCGATGCCGGCACGGATCTTGTAGCGGTTCTTCCACTCGTCGGTCGCCTGGAGCTTTCGCGCCTGCTGGAGTGCTTCGTACTCGTCACGAGGCCGGAGGTTGATCTCCCGCCGTCGGGGTCTGGGGGAGTTGACGCATTCGGGCAGCTGGGGGCAGGTGCCGCAGTCGGCCGGAGAGAACCGGACCCGGACCTCCGCCAGGCCCTCCTTGGAGGGGCGCTCGGCCCATTGCGTGCTGACAGCGCCGTTCGGGCAGGTCACGTACTGGTTGTCCCAGTCGATGGTGAAGGCATTCTGGCTGAAGGCGGCATCCCCCCGGGCGTGGGGGACAGTCACCGCCTTCAGCGGTCCGTGCAGACCGATGCTGTGGTCACGGCGGGCGGCGGACAGGGCACCGGCGTTGGCATAACCGGCATCCACCCAGTGCTCGCCCGGCAGCAGATCCCGCCGGGCGAGCTCGGCATGGACCGGGGCAGACATCCGGTCGTCGGAGACGCTCGCGACCGTGCTCACCACGCTCGTGACCAGATGCGGGGTGCTCTCCTCACACGTCTCGGTGACGTGGACCTTGTAGCCGTCCCAATTGATGTCGAGCTTCCCGCCGGTGCGCGCATCCAAGTCATAGGGAGTCACCACGCGCTTCAGGCCCCGTGGCCGGTCTTTTGGGCCCCGGCGGGCCACCTCCCCCTCGATCAGGTGGAAGTACTGCACCCACACCTGCCGCAGCACCTCCGCCTGCGGCAGCTGCCTCAAGCCCGGTGGCGCATCCTTCGCCCAGATCATCTGAAGCAGGTGCATGCCGTCACTGCCGACCCGCCGATACGCCTGGTCACGCCGGGACCGCTCCTTGGGGAAACGGGAGTCCTCAGCCCGGGTGGCGTAGTGCTTGAACCAATCCGGCCGGGCATGCTCGCTCAGCCAGTCCGGTTCGGCCGAAGCCACGGCGTTCAGCGCCCAGCGCAGGGTTTCCGCGACCAGTTCCAGCTGGTTGAGCTCGCGCACCGCGGACAGCAAGTGAGTGGAGTCGGTCCGTGCACGGCCCCGAGCGGTGATCAGGCCCCGCCGGCGGGCCGCAGCCAGCACCGCGTCCAGGATCTCCCGGCCGCCGTCCGCTCCAATGAGCCGATCACGGAACTCCGAGAGCACCGAGTAGTCGAACCCCGCGTCGGCCAGCTCAAGCCCCAGTGCGTACTTCCAGTCGATACGGGCCCTCACCGCCTCTGCGGCCTGCCGGTCAGTCAGCCCCTCCACGAACTGCAACACCAGCACCAACGCCAGCCGCCCCGGCGACCAAGCGGGCTTCCCCCGCGCGGGGAACAGACCCGCGAACTGCCCGTCCCCGAACAACGGCCCCAGTTCGTCCCGCATCCGGATCGCCAGACTCCCCTTCCGGAAAGCCGCCCGAGCCACCCGTACCGTCTCCGCCGGAATCTCCCCCGGCTCCTCCGGCCGCATCGACATCGATACCCTCCCCAAACGACGTCGGCTCCCAAGACCACAACCAGGTCTTGGGAGCCGACGTCACGAGAGGATCCGAATTAACCAACGGCATCCCCGAAATGGGAGGCCCGGCTTCATTGCGTGGGGCAATTCTCAGCTGGCCGGGGCGCGCATCAGCTGGTCCCGCGTACTCTCCGGTAGGACCCGGCGCAGCACCGGTGCGGTAGAGCTCAGCGACGAGGCGAATGCGGCGACAAGGCCGTGCGGCACGCTGGCACCGAACGACGCAGCCCACAAATACGGAGCGCCCATCGCAGGCTCAGCCCACGCCTGCCAACCGAACGGCCCTGTCCCACCCGGCTCGGTGGTCAGGCCGCGGGGGTCGGCGTCCTGGATGAGGGGCGGGACCTCGCTGAGGCTGAGGCGGCCGGTGAACGTCGGATGCATCGCCGTCGCGTGGGGCTCGTCGGCATCGCGGAGCCAGCCGTGCGCGGTGACCGCGTCAAAGACCACCTTGGGCTCGGTCAACGCGGCCGTAGGACGGTCGCATCGATCAAACGCGAGGAGGAAGTCGGTGAGGACCTCGCCCGGGACATCGGGGGTGAAGTAGGCGGACCAGTCCGCGAGCGGGCTGGTCGCGTCCGAACGGGCGGAGACCTGCCCAGGCTACCGGCAACCCACCGAGGTGAAACGGCTCGTCGGGCAGCACCCACTGAGCCCACCGGAGGGCGTCGGGGCTGATGTGGAGGACGGTGCTCCGCAACACCTGACGGTCCTCCAACGGCTCGTCGAGCTCACGCCGCCCACGGACGACCGTCAGGCTCGTCCAGCCGAGGCCGGCGAGCGTGTCGGCGACGGCGTCGTAGAGATGCCCGTCGTCACCAGCCAGGTGCCGGGGACCGACCCAGTACGCGGACGGGGCGCCGATCGGCAGGGACGGGTCGAACGGGAACTGCGGGTTCAGAAGCGCCTCCAGAGCATGGGGGAGATCTACTGCCCGCCGACGGAGCGAGCGGACATCAGGGGCGGGATGGTAGAGACACCACCGGAGAGAATTCGCGGCTGGGCAGCCTCACCGGAGCCATCGTCGTCGTGCTCCGAGACCACGTTGCCTTGCCCCCGAGATCTCCGGGAAGGTCGTCTACGTTGACATGTCGTGCCCACCGTGACCAGCCCTTCTACGAGCTTTCCTGTCTGCCCCCGGCGAACTCCTGTCATGTCTCACCCAATCGAGGCGTTTTCAACGACCCTAGTCGTGCGGGGTATCGCAGAACCGTGTCACCAGCCACAAACCGCGGAACCATCCCGAACCACGACGGCGCCCTGAAAATCCGTGGCACCCTGGCCTGATGTCAACGAACGCCGTCACTCTGGCCGTTGCCTTCATCGCTCTCGCGGGAGTCATCTTCACCCCTGTGTTCACCGCGAAGGCAACGCAGCGCAACCGGCAGGAGGACCGCAGGCAGGCAGAGTCCGACCGCCGGGAAGACCGGCTACGGGCGGCCTGCGACCGGTTCCAGGACGACTGCGACGCCCTACAGGACAAGTTCGAGGCCGAAGTACGGTTCGTCTTCTCCAGCTACAACCTTCCCGGCTACGGCGCTCCGCCGGAGATTGAGGAAGAGACGATGGGGTCGACGGGGGAGTCGTGGAACGTCGTGCACACCGCCCTCAAGGCGGTCGGCCGGACAACACGCCGCATCTACCAGGAGGACCGGGACCTGGGAGCCGTGGCCCGCAACGCCCATCGGTCACTTCACGAGGAAGTCGACATCCTTCGGGAGGCACGCCAGACCCCTTCGGGAGAGGCACGGGAAGCCCTGCACCGGCGGTGGCTGCAAGCCCAGCAGCGCTCGGACCGGCTCCGGGAGAAGTTCGACGACGCCGTACTGAAGATCTGAGCGACCGTGCGTCGTCCCCCTCGCTGCCGGTTCCGTCCTTCCTGTCAGCTCTGGGCTCGGGCCCAGCGTGGGGCCGCGTCGTGCTAGCAACGACTCGTCTCCACCGCTACCCCATCAACGGAACAAGGACATACAGATGGGGAGTCCGATGATTTCGACGGGTGTACGAGGGGCGTAGCTTGGCCAGTCTGCCTGTTCGAGGACCTCCTCATGCGCATCGACCGCGACGTCGCCCACGGCGACCCGGTGCACGCCGTTGGGGCGGTATCCGAACTTGCTTGAGACGGCCCGTGAAGCGGTGTTGTGGGCGAACGCTGTTGAGGTGACCCGGCGGGCGCCCAGTCCGTCGAAGGCCAGAGCGAGTGCCGCTGCGCGCATCTGCGTTCCGAACCCCTGGCCCTGGAACTGCTGCCCCACCCAGAAACCAGTGCGGGCCTCGCCGGTGACGGCGAAGTCACGTGCCGAGAGATTCTGCTGGCCGATGACCTGTTCGCCACGGAAGACAGCGAGGAGTAGGCGCCAGTTGTGTCGCGCCCAGTCGCCTCTGGCCCACCAGTGGTTCTGCAGGACATTGCGGGCTCGTTCTTCCGGCGGTCCTGATGCCCAGGGCTGGGGGAAGCAGACCGCGTCGTCGGCATGGACTCCGTCGGCGGCTACCTGTGCCAGCTCGTCGAGCTCGGCATCCGTCGGCAGCCGAAGAGTGAGGTCTGGGGTAGTGAGTTCGAGGGCGGTCAGGGGCCAGTGGCGCATGGCGAGGCTCCGGGGTCAGGGGCCGTCGAGGCCGAAGATGGTGCCGAATGGGTCGACGAGCTGACAGATCCGGCGCCCGGGCTCGACGTCGAGGGGGCCGCGGTGATGAGTGCAGCCGGCGTCGAGGAGGCGTGTGCGTTCGATCTCCAGGTCGTCGACGGTCCAATAGGGAACGGTGCTGCCCCCGTGCGGGTTGTTCCTCGGCGATGCCTGGTGGAAGCCGAATTCCATCCCATCGAGGTCGAGCCAGGCGTAGACGTTGGGGCCGTCTACGTCGAGCTTGACGTCGGCGCCGAAGATCGTGGCCCACCAGCGTGCTGCCGCTTCGGGGTCCTTGACGAAGACCATGACGGTGCGGATACCGCGGATCACTGAACGTTCTCCTTGCTCTTGGGGGTGGCACGGTATCGCGGTGATGGTCAGCTTTGTGCGCCGTGCAGGGAGTGCAAGCCGGTGGCAGTGGCGAAAGCGGTCAACGCGTTCACCAGCGCGACGCCGGTCCACTGGGCTCCGAGTTCGTTGACGTGTCGGAGGTACGCGTGCCGTATCCAACGCGGTCGCGGATACCGGTCGTTGCTGCCTGCGATGTAAGCCAGCGTGATCAGGTCCGGCAGTCCTGTCAGATCCGGTCGTAGTGTCTCGGCGTCGATGAGAGCGAGGCCGTCGTCGGGGTGGCGCCGAACGTGGTCGGGCTTGAGATCGAGATGTCCGAGGGGGACATGATCGGGCCCATGGGCGTCGGCCATGAGCCGCATCAGGTCGTGCCAGTCGGCGGGGCTGCTGATCCAGTCCGCCGCTGGCGAGGAAAGGGCGATCTCCACGCGCCAGGAGGACATCGCTCCAGCGACGGCAGGGTGCCAGCGAGCAGAGGCAGTGTGCACGACTGCCACCCTATGAATCAGTTCATCGAAGGCGTCGGCGTCTGTCAGGTCAACGCCATGGCTGAGGTAGTCGACGACCAGCGTCCGGGAGCTGTCGGACGAGCTGTATAAGGCCGGCAGCACCTGTTCGTCGGCCAGCACCTCGTAGGCGAGCATCTCGCCGAGGTAGGCAGCCTCATCGGCATGGCGTTTGAGTAGCTGCACGGGTGGGTCGCCGAGGGCGAAGGCGGCGGTGCGGTACCGGGCGGAGATACACCGCGCTGGGGAGGGGGCGTCGGGATGGTGCTGGTGTAGGAGCGCGTGGGCCTGTCGTTCCGCGAGGGCGTGGTCCGTGCTGAGCGGGTTGGCCAGCCACCCGTCGGGCCGCGTGCGGGCTGCGCCGTCCAGCGGCCCGGCGGGGGCGGCGTTCACGACAGGGAGTCCATGCCGAGCGCGACGAGGCTGTTGCTGTAGCAGCGGGCGGCGAGGTCGGGGCGTTGGTGTTCGCCGTAGATCGCGAACAGCGCGTAGACCGGTGAGTCGAGGCCCTCGCCGATGTGCCAGCCCTGGTACGAGCCACCGACGACGTCCCAGATCTGGGCCCGTCCGAGGAAGAGCGAGGCGAAGTCCTGGAAGTAGATCTCGATGCCGAAGGGGTAGGCGGCAATGGCCGCTTCCCGACTTGTGGTCTCGACCTTGTCCCAGGAGGGGCCGGCGATGTTCCAGGCGTAGGAGTCGACGGTGCCGGGCTGACCTGGCGGGTCGAGCAGCCGCAGGACGAGGCGGTGACCGCTCAGGGGGCCGTGCAGGTAGTCGTGGATGCTGGCGGCCAGGGCGCCGGTGCGGGTGGCGATCAGTTCGCGGGCCAGGCGGGGAAGCTCGTCTGCCACCAGGGCGCGCGCCTGCTGCCATTCCTCTTCGGGGAGGGCCGGGGTGATCGCGGAGGGCATCACCTGCTGCGGTTCGGCGAGGAAAACTTGCTGCGTGGCGAGAGCTCGCTTCTCGGCGATGGGGTCGGGAGTGACCCACGTGGCGTGGGAGCGAGTGATCGGGCCTTCTCCCGTGGGCACCGTCAGTCGGTCGCCGGGGCGGGGGCCGTGGACGTGGAACAGGTGCTGGAGCTTGTTTGCCATATCCGCGAGTGCGGCGTGGTCGGAGTAGAGGAACGGGCCGTGCGGGCTGCGAGGGGCTGTGAAGCCGTTTCCGCACAGGGCCACGTCCTTCACGCCGTCGAGCGGTGCCAGGTAGTCGATGAGGAGGTTGTGGAGGATTTCGAGGCCGGTCTTCCGGTTGCGCGGCCCGTCGAGGCCGGGCAACAGGTTGTTGTCCGCGCCGAGTGCGCCGTAGGGGACCGTCTGGGCGTTGTTGGAGACGACGGCAAGGCGAGGCGGGGCGAGAGCTCCGTCGGCCAGCTGCTCGATGTAGAGGTCGGACACGTCGGCGTCCACCCCGATGAAAACGTCGTTGCCTGTCGTGCCGGCGAGCCGAACCAGGGGCTGGGCGACCCGCTTCTCCCAGAACAGGGTCCGGGCGCCGGCGGGGTAGAGGGTGATCTCGATGTCGCCGATGTGCAGCGGCTGCGTGTGATCGACGCGGTGGACGGTGAATCCCAGGGCCGCGATGGCGTCGGTAACGGCCGTCGGCGTGGTGATGCCGGTGTAGACGGGGGCGCTGCGGCTGAGGAGGTTGAGGGACGGGAGGTGGAAGTGGTCCAGATGCTCGTGACTCAGGATCACTGCGCCGGGGGCGGGCATGCCCATGGTGTCTACCGTGCGGGGCGGCCAGATCTCGAATTCCAGGTTCCCGGCGCCGAAGGCGGGGGCGAGGATCGGGTCGAGCAACACGGTGGACAGGCCATCGGTGATGTGCCAGGTCTGGTGGCCCAGGAACGTCAGCTCAAGGCCGGCGGGAGCAGCCATGACGATCTCCTCTATGCGATCGGACAGTGCGAGCGGGCGGAGGGGGACGCCGGAGCGACCGGCGTCCCCCTCCGCGTTGCGGCTACCGGTGGTAGGTCGTCGGGGAGCTGCTGGTGGTGCCGGTCGCGGCGAACGCCTTCACGCGCCGCTGGATCGCCCGCACGGATTCGGGCGTGACGGCAGGAGCAGCTACCTGCTTCGCCGACTGGGGCTTCCCTCGGTCCATCTCGTACCTCCATCGCATCGGTTCCTCGGCGGATGCGGGTGCACCCGCCGCTGCCCACCCATGAGAAGCGGCGGGGGAATGCGGGGTCCGTGCGTCGTCGCCCCAGGTGGGGTGGGGGGTGACGTGGTCTCCGCGCACGTAACGACCACGGGAACGAACGTACGGACGAGGCCAATTGGGCCTCAATGAAGTTGCACGAGGTTGCGCGGATTCAGCCGAGCGCGTCGATGGCAGAGGTGATTAGCGCCCGCGCTTTCGGGCCGTGGACGGCGAGCGCCTGCAGCTTGGTGAACGCCTTGAGGTACGTGGCGACCTCGCTCGGCGTGCTTACGGTGACGTCGGCCGTCAGCAGTTCCACCTGCACCAGCCGGTCGTCGTAGATGTAGCAAGCCTCCATCGGCCAGATGCGGCGCTCGGAGGTGAAGGGGATGACTCCGAGGGAGACAGACGGTAGGGACATCACAGTCAGGAGATGCCCGAGCTGGCCGGCCATCGCCTCGCGGTCGCCGATGCGGTAGCGCAGCACCGATTCCTCTATAAGCAGCGCGAAGCTGTGGCGCCCTTCGCGGATGACGTGCGAGCGGGCCATCCGGGCTTCCACGGCATCAGCGACGTCGTTTGGGATCCCGCGGAATTCGGTGATCGAGGACAGCAGCGCCGTGGCGTACTCGGGAGTCTGCAAGAAGCCGGGAATGACATCCGAGGAGTAGACACGGAACTGCCGGGTGCGCTCGTAGAGGGGGACGTACGACTCCTGTAGGCGGCGGAGCCCGGTGCGCTGCTTCCGCTTCCACTCCACGTACATCGACTCAGCGGTGCGGGAGGCGGCGATGAGATCGGCGGCCTGGTCCTGCGCTCCGCAGACGCGGGTCCATGCCCGGATATCAGCGTCTGAGGGCGGCGTCTTCGCGTTTTCGATCCGAGACGACTTCGCTTTGTGCCAGCCGCACCGGATAGCCAGTTCGAGCCCCGTCAGGCCGGCATCCAGGCGCATTTCCTTCAGCCGCGCCGCGACGGCTTCGCGCGCTGCCTGAGCGCTGGAGACGGGTGACGAGGGCATTGCTGGCTATCCGGTGGATCGTGCCGTTAGACCTGGTACTCCTCGTGCGGCACGGCTCGTTCCCAGACTGCTTCGAAGGCGGAACTGCAGAGCTTCGCCACGTCAGGGTCCTCGATGACTTCCTGGTCGACCATGACTCCGTCGCCAGTGAAGTGGTTGACGCGCACAAGGCGGTCGTCGAAGAGCCAGAAGTCATTGCCGGGGAACGCGATGTCCGTAGCCCGTCGGCGGGGCAGCCACCGCACCTGCTCCCCGGCCACGACATTGGCCTGGGTGATGTAGTGCTCGTACCGGATGTACTCAGTCACCGGTTCGCAGACGACTCGCGCACGCCGGACCACGACACCACGCCCCACGGCGTCGGATACTGCCTGGTAGAACGGGTGCCACCATGACTCGCGGTCATCCCAGTTCGTACGGTGACCACTGCGCCACGCCTCGAACTCGTCCACTTCGTCGCCGACCGCGTACGCGTCGCGCATCTCCAAATGCACGGCCGACCGGTGGCAGTCGGCCAGCATGTCAATGAAGCTGGGCACGCTCTGCGGCATCGCACGCCTCCCTCAAGGCCGGCACCATCCGGGCCGGAATCCGAATCACCGCCTCGTGTCCCGGAATCGGTCCGACAGACAAGCAGCCCTCGCGGGTGTCGTCGTCAGCCTTCCATCCCTGGAGCACCAGATCGGCGTTGTCCTCGTCGACGAAGACGGATGGACAACCGTCTTTCCCCGACTCCGGATCCTTCGCGATGAACCGTAACTGCACGGCGTCCTCCCATGTCGAGCGGGTTGCGTCAGGTTGCGTGACCATCCCCCGGGAAAGTACGGCAGTCAAGGGTGCCTAGACGCGAACGAGTTACACGGCTGGGCAATCCCGCAGGCCCTTCGGGAACCGCCAAGGTCGCCGCACGAGGGCACATGCCTTCCGAGCCAGCCAGTGAAGGGAAGCGGCTGAGCAGAGTCAACCCGCAGGGGGTGTCTCCCCCGCCTCCGCGCCATGGATCAGGACGCCGACCGGAACAGTGCAGGTCGGGTCGCGTAGAGCTCGCACGGCCGTCCGGAGTCGATTCGGGTCGGCGCCGAGATGCTCGGTCGCGGCACCGATGAGTGCTTGGGCGAGAGCATGATGAAGCCAGCTTTCGTGAGAGTGCTCGGCCGCGCTGATGGCCAGTTCCTCCAGCGAAGACAGCACCTTGCGTCGTTCGGCCTGCCGGGGCGGCTCGCCGAATCGCCGCCACACCACGATTTCGCCGCGCTGGGCGTCGAACTCGATCCGGAATGGGAGTGGAAGCGCCGTCTGCTCGGGCACCTTGTCCTCCTTGATCGTTGAAGAGCCCTCCGGCCGTTGGGGGAAACGGCCGGAGGGCGCCTTGACGGCCGGGCGGCGGGAGGGGAGCGAATGCACGCCGCCTGGCCGAATCGCGTTGTCGGCGGCCACCCTCACCTGAACCGCCGGCCTTGCGAACCCCGCCCGGCAACAGCGGGGAGCCTTACTCCACGGGCACCCGGGAGAAGACCAGCCGCACCAGCTCGTGCTCTCTCGACCGCAAATCGCTGCGAACCCCGTCCATGACAGCGGCCTGAAAGGCAGGATTGGCGAGCAGCCTTGCAAGCTCAGCGTGGATCTTGCGGCGGCGAGGGCTGACCATCCGGACTGGCCACCACCACTGGGCCTTGCACCCCCACCACATCTCCGCCCGCCGCAGTAAATCTGTCCTTCGAGTCCTCATGCCACGGCCAGCCGGCGAGGAGGAAACACGTAAGGCCGAATGCGTCGGGGCCTCACACACCCGGCACCGGCCGAAGCCAAGGGAACCGCGGCCCGAAGCAGAGCCGTCAACCGCTGAGTACCGGTCCGCGAGGCCGCCGGACCGACCTCGAACCACACGATCTTGCCCGCCATCACAGGGATGCTGCCCCAGTCAGCGGCCAGGGACTCGACCAGCATCAGGCCCCGGCCACTCTCGACATCCGGTGTCCCGTCTCGGGACACGGGCCGCGTCGGGTGGGCATCAGTCACCTCCACCCGCAGCCGGGCACCCGTCCACCGCACTACCACTGTGCACGAAGCGCCGGTGTGCCGTACGGCATTAGTGATCACCTCGCTTGACATCAGCGCGACATCGCTCAGTGCCTCGTCCGAAAGCGGCACACCCCACCCCCGCACCACGGCCATGATTCGCCTTCGTGCCCTTGGTACCGCCTCGTCAGCGGCTTCGACCCGAAACCCGTGCGGCATGGGGATCGCGGACCTCATCGCGGCTCACCCCCACGTCGGAGAGTCCGGAGGAGCGTGGAACGGTGTCGATGCACGGCAGTGGTCATGGCAGTGCCTTTCGCAAGGGTGGAGCGCGAAGGGAACGGATCCCCGGGCACGGGGCGACGCAGCCGACGGGATGGTCGGCCAAGTCACCACCAGAAAGGGAGTGCTGGGCTCCACAGAACCGCCCGCCATCCGATAGGACCAGGGCACTATTGATGCGCCTGTGATGCATCCATGCGGCACCCCCGGGCATGACCTGGGTAGTTGCCCTCCGAGGCAAGCCGGGAGATGAAGAAATGGTGCTCAAGCGGTACCGGCTCGTCCAACAGCGCGAGTCGAGGGGCTTCACACAGGAAGCCCTCGCCGAGGAGCTGCGGGTCGACCGCACAACCATCGTGCGCTGGGAAAACGGCCGCAGCGAACCACAGGCTTGGATGCGCCCCCGCCTCGCCCGCGCGCTAGGCGTCACCGCTGATGAACTGCGGGACCTGCTCGCTCCAGCCGCCTCCCCCACTCCAGAGACGGAGCGGCGCGAGTACGCGACCCGTCACCCGGAACGGTCCGACCTGCAGACCTGCGCCATGCTCCGCACCGAGTTCCAGCAGCTGATCGACCAGTACGACCAGGTACCGTCCGCGAGTCTCCTGGCTGAAGCCGGACAGCAGCTCGGTCACGTATCCCTCTTGGCGGGCGAGGCGCGCCGCGGGCGAGTCCAGAGAGAGCTGCGTGCCCTCCAGGCGGACGCTGCCACCCTTATGGGGCAGCTCGTATGGGATGCCTCGCAACGCCGCGACCATGAGACAGCCAAGTCCTTCTACGCGCAGAGCGTCAGTGTGGCCCGCCACCTGCGTGACCCCACCCTCGAAGGCCATGCCCTCCTGCGCACCGGCTACGTCGCCCTGTACGGCTCACGCGACGCCAAGACGGGCCTCGACCTTACCCTGCAGGCGGCCAAGACGGCCCATGACGCCAGCCACGCGCTGACCGGCCTCGCCCTACTTCACGCAGGCGAAGCCCACGCGATGCTGGGCCAGGCAGCCGAGTGCGAACGCGCCCTCGGCCAGGCCGAGGAGCACATGAACCGAGCCGAGCCCACCGACGCGGGGGCCGAACTCGTCTCACCTACCCAGATCGGACGTCTCGCCGGCGCCTGCTACCTGTCCCTTGGCCAACACCGCCGCGCCGAACGCATCCTCATCGCGACGGCCGCAGAGCTTCGGGACCGCAGAAAGTCCCGCGCCATCGTGCTCGGAAACCTTACGCTCGCCTTGATCCGCCAGGGCGAGGTCGACGCCGCGGTCGACACACTGGCGAAAGCAATCGAGGACCTGGAACAAACGCGTGGCGGCGGAGGTATGAACATCGTGTTCGGTGCCGCCCGAGAGCTTCGCCCTTGGCGCCAGGTGACGGCCGTCCAAGATGTCCATGACCGGCTGCTGGCTCTCATGACAGCGCTGTAGCGGTAAGGAGACTCCGGTGCCCAACCAGCACGACCAGGACAAGCAGCTCGTACGAGAGCGGGTATGGGACGCCCTGGAAGCCGCTGCCGCTGTGTACGACAGCTCGGTACACGGGCGGATCCCGAACTTCAGGAGGGCAGAAGAAGCCGCTGCTCGACTTGCCGCCCTGCCGGCGTGGCAGGCGGCGACGCGAGTCAAGGCCGTACCCGACAAGGCACAGCTACCCGTCCGCGCCCGTGCGCTGTCGGACGGCAAGACCGTCTACATGGCCGTACCGAAGCTGGCTACACCCCGGCCCTTCTATCTGCTCGACCCCGCCGCGATCACGATCGCCCCGGAAGAAGCCGCGTCCAGCCGCATAGCGGCGTCGATCGCCCCCACCGTCGACGTCGAAGACCTTGACCCGATCGACATCGTGGTGCTGGGAAGCGTCGCGGTGAACCGAGACGGAGCCCGCATCGGCAAGGGGGCCGGTTACTCCGATCTGGAATACGCCCTACTGACCGAGGCCGGGTTGATCAAGCCTGACACCCTCATCGTCACAACCGTCCACCCACTCCAAGTCGTCGACGGCCCGGTCCCGACCGCCGAGCACGACGTCTCCGTGGACCTGATCGTCACCCCCGACGAGGTCATCACGTGCCCCACCCCCCGCCGGCCGAACGGCATCCTGTGGGACCGCCTCACTCCCGACAAGATCGCAGCGATCCCTGCCCTCCAGTTCAGGCACGCAGCACGCTGATCAAGGGTTCGTGGGCCGCGCGGGCAGAGAAGGGCGAGCGAGGTCAAATTCGCCCTGGTGCCCTTATTACCTCATGGTCGGTGCGCGATTTTCGCCAGCCACCCCATGCGCTTCGACATCTCTAAACATCCGCCAGCCGACGAACCCGTTGCGGTTTAACCGGACCGACTGGCGTCCGGACTTCTTCTTCATGCGCGGCGGGGCATCTTCGGCGCTGGACGCAGTCCGCTATCCGAGGCGATGACATTCCGGTAGGTGGCGTGCAGATCCGAAAGAGACTGCGCCAGGGCGACCGAGAGAGCTTCCTTCAACCATTCGCGCTCGGGCGTCTTTTTCCTGCCGTGATGGCCATCTTCTGCAGCTTCACATCGGAGGGCCCGGCTCGCGTTCCTCCGCGTACCCCTGCGCGCCCGAAGCTCATCGTTATAAACGACTCTCGGAAATCGCTTGCGAGGCGAACTGGTGTAGGCCAGGCTGTGTATGCCGTGTTCATGACGTCTCTGATCGTCAGGGGCGCCAGCCATGCAGACGGGAGGCGGAAGCTTGACGTCCACAACATCACCGTTACTCGGAAGAAGGCGCGGGCGGGCCCTGACTGCCCTGCTCGCGTTACCCGCAGCGCTCCTGCTCGTCCTCACCACCGCGACGAGCGCCAGCGCGCACTATGTATACGAACGCGACATGGTTTGGTCCAATACGGACACCAGTAACTGCCTCTGGACGCGATCCGAGGTCTCCCACGGGGGCGCCGACGCCGGTTACCTCAAAGTCGACGGGGTCGCGTCCCTCTCCGAACCCGCGACCGGTGCGTGCATCCTGCCATGGAGCCGTCCAGCCGGAAACCTTGGCGCGGCCTTCCAGTACTTCAAGTGGAGTGGCAGCCAGTGGTACGTGTGCCGACAGGAAATGAACGGCATCTACACCACCAAGAATGTTTCAAGCATTACGGTGTCCGTCGACTTCCCTGCGCCTCCGTGTGCGGGCGGCTACTACGCCACCAAGGGCGCGTCGGCTGTCTACTACCAAGGCACGTGGTACGGCAAGAACGTGCCGATTTGGTCCGGTCAACACTGGATCGAACCGTAGAACCGGAGGAGAACCATGAAGAAGACAGCACTGGGTGTAGCGGCAGCCCTACTGGTGATGGGCGGTGCGGCGTCGGTGGCGATGGCCTCCGGCAGCACAGAGCGGCCACCCGCTCCGCCAGCACCGGAGTGGGTCAACCCGGACGGGACCATAAATCCGGCCAAGATGCCGAAAGACTTCCCCGTAATGGGCTCTGACGGCAAGCCCCTCAAGGACGCCAACGGGAAACCCGTGAGGGTCAAGTCAGACTTAAACTTCCCCCCTGGTCCGCCGCCTGCCCCCCGGTCCGCTACTGCTGAGGAACGCTGGATCGAAAAGGGACCGAACGGCGAGACCACTGAGCACGTGCGGATAAGGCCGGGCACCCCGGCATCCGACTGACCACCACCGGGGCCGGCACACACAAGTTGTCGGCCCCGGCCACCCGGAAGGACACGCGTGGCGTTCCCGCCTCTCATTGCCGGTGTCTGGTACCTCGGGCTGTCTGCCTTCCTCGTCGCACGTAGCGACACGGTTGCCCTCGGCGTACCGGTGTTCGCTCTCACGGGAGTAGTTCTGGTTATCGCGGGGATGCGCATGTCGGCAGGCCGACCGTGGACGGTGAGCGCCGCACGGTGGGCCTCGTCAGTGGCCTTCTCCGTGGCCCTGGTGCCCGTGGTATTCCTGCTGGCCGTAAGCGTCTTTTTGGGAGACGCCGTGCGCTTGGAGATGGCCTTCACCGAAGGTTTCGTTGCCCAGGCCGTAGTCGGAGCCGCCCCGGCCGTAGCTGTTCTCCTGCTCACGCGTGAGCGATCCAGGCCCACCGCTGACTGAGTTTCGAGCCTCTCCGTAGCGGCCCAGCCCCCTTAGGTTGACGCTCACGGCATCCAGGCGCAGGGCGGATGCCCCACCGGGCTTTTGGGACGAGGCATAGGCCATCACCTCGGTGCTCACCCCCCTCCGCTTCGCATGCGTCGATCTGACCGCTCCGCCCCAACACGAGACGCCCAGTGCGCTTCCTTCACCCTCGGCCTTGTCGGCACGCCGCTGCCCATGCGGCGTCTCAACGCAGGGACCGCTTGCGTGAGCGATGCGTGCGCGGACGGGTCGACATGGGCTGGACCAGGCAGCATGTTGATCTGACCTGAAGCGCTCTGACCAGGCACGCCGGGACCGCCTGGCAGGCGTCGGCACCTCGCGTCATGATCTTGGGGGGACTTTTAATCCGTTGGTTGTGGGTTCGAGTCCCACACGGCCTACCATTCAGCCCCAGGTCAGAGGCGTTCCCCGACCTGGGGCTGACGTCACTCCCGGGGCTCTGATAATCGTCTGCCGGCCCCAGAGCCCGACGATCATGAGTAACGAAGCCCCGGCCGGCCGGGGCGGTACGTCAAGCCGCGGGTTCGCGGACCGGCGCGGACTCGATGATCCGTTCCGGATGATGCAGCCATACCTGCTGGCAGTGAGCGGTGACCGTCAGCCCGAAGTCGCGGGCCTCGGTGGGGAGCCGAGTTCGATGTACTGCCCTACGCGACCGCCTGCCGATGATGTTGGACAGCCGCGATCTCTCGCCGCAAGCCCGTCGAGAGCTCGAGAGCATCCGGTACGCGATCCCCAGGCGGGGACGCTCAAACACACGCGCCGCACCGGCTGGTGGATGGCGGGCGGTCGTGACACGACTCTCAGGAGACCCGCACCGGGGACGTCAACTCCCTCGGCAAGAAGTACAGCACCGAGGCCGACCCACAAGCGGTCACGAATTCGGAGGACCAGATGGCCCCGTGCCGCCCGGCGCCCGGGGGGCCTGGCTTCCCGCCGCCCCCGGCCACAGTCGCGTCCGTCACGCTCCTTTCCCGACCACGGGCGTCACCGTGGCCGTTTTGGTCGCGTCAGGGCAGCTGCCAGGGATATTGGTTAGGGAACGTGCGCCGGATGGCGTAAGGTGGTGTTCACAACGACGCGGGGTGGAGCAGCTCGGTAGCTCGCTGGGCTCATAACCCAGAGGTCGCAGGTTCAAATCCTGTCCCCGCTACTGAAGACGAAGGCCCGGTGCATTGCGCACCGGGCCTTCGTCATGCCCCGGGCAAGTGGAGTGTGTCGCTCGGTCGGCGGATGGCGAGTCGCCGCGCGGCGCGGCTCCGGTCAGCCTGGGTGGGGCGCGGTACCGTCCGCAGCCGTGGGCGGAGCGGGCAGGAGACCAGTGGTGGGGCAGCGAGCGCGGGACGGCGGCGACGGGCCGGAGGGGGTCCGGCGGTTCGTCCGCGCGTTGCCCGCGCTGCTGATCGCGGGGGGCGTGGTGTACGACGTGTGGACCCCGCCGCACTTCACCGCCGTACCGCTGTTCGCCGCCGCCCCGCTCGTCGCGGCGCCGCTGTTCACCGCCCGTACGACGCTGCTGTCCGGTCTGTCCGCCGTGCTGGCCGTGCTGTTCCTGCACCTGGGCAACGGCACCCTGGACGAGGTGCACGCCCTCACCGAGATCCTCACCGTGGCGGTGGTCGCGGGGCTCGCGCTGCTGATCAACCGGGTCGTGAGGCGCAGTGGTGAGCGGCTCGCCTCGGCGCGGGTGATCGCCGAGACCGCGCAGCGGGCCGTGCTGCCGACGCCCGCCGAGCGGATCGGGGGGTTGCAGGTGGCGGCGCGGTACGAGGCGGCGCAGGCGGACGCGTTCATCGGGGGTGACCTCTTCGCGGTGCAGGACACGCCGTACGGGGTGCGGTTGGTGGTCGGGGACGTGCGGGGGAAGGGCATGGGGGCGGTCGAGGCGGTGGCGGTGGTCATCGGGGCGTTCCGGGAGGCGGCCGAGCAGGAGAGCTCGCTGGAGGGCGTGGCGCAGCGGCTGGAGCGGGCGCTGGCGCGGGAGGGGACGCGGCGGGACGGGCTGGACGCGTTCGAGGGGTTCACCACCGCCGTACTGGCGGAGATCCCGCGCGGGGAGGCCGTGGTGCGGGTGGTGGACCGGGGGCACCCGGAGCCGCTGATGCTGTACGCGGACGGGCGCGTCGAGCTGCTGGAGCAGGCCGAGCCCGCGCTGCCGCTGGGCATGGCGGACCTGGGGACGTGGCCGGACCGGGCGTACGAAGTGCCGTATCCGGCGGGGGCGACGCTGCTCTTCTACACGGACGGGCTCTCCGAGGCGCGGGACGCGGACGGTGTCTTCTACGACCCGGTCGCGCGGCTGGCGGGGCGGCTCTTCCCGGGGCCCGACGCGGTGCTGGACGCGCTGGTGACCGACGTATGGCGGCATACGGGCGGCGGGGCGACCGACGACCTGGCGCTGTTGGCGGTGAGCCGGCCGGCGGAGGGGCAGCCGGAGCGGCGGCGGACGATGCCGGTGGTGCCGTAGCACTCCGTAGTGACCATGTGTCGCTGCGCATAACACGTGACGCACCGTCAGAATTGCTGTGCCCGGGGAATGTTTCTGATGTGCGGTCAACTCGCCCGGTTGTGCCCGGTTGTGGCCTGGTAAATCCCGGGCCCGTGTAGTTAATGATCAGTAGGAACAGCTTGGAATCCGGAGCCCGCGTCTATTAACGTTCGATAACGCAGCGCGGTCGTCCCAGCCGTCGCAAGAGACGGCACCGCGCGCGTGCGCCGAATTCCGCAAGGGAACCGGGGAACCACCACCTTGGGGTGAATCGGGCCGAAGTGGGCCCGTAGGAGACCTTCCTGCTCCGAACCCGTCAGCTAACCCGGTAGGCGAGAAGGAAGGAAAGGAGTGCGCCTCCGTGGCGTCCAACCGCCCTGCCCCAGCCCCCGAAGCTCCGTACGGCTCCATCGGCTCGTTCAACTCTTCGGGTGTCCCGGACGCCGCACCCGTAAACGGGCAGTGGGAGGAATGGAACCCCACCGAGGAGACCGTCCGCCCCGTCCGCGGCCGGCACCGCGTCGCCAAGCAGCGCGGCGGCCTCGCCCGTAGCTCCACCGTCCTCGGCGTCGGCGTCATCGCGGCGGTCGGCGCGGGCGGCATGGCCACCGCGCAGGACAAGCCCGCGGTCTCCATATCCTTGCCAGACGTGGTCACGGACAACCTGCCCGACGCCGAGTCCCTGCCCGGCATCGGCGCCCTGATGTCCGACGACTCGGACGACTCCGACGGACCCGGCCAGGGTGACTCCGCCCCGCTCACCAACGCCACCCTCACCGGCACCGCCGGTGCCGACGCCGGGCAGCAGAGCAGCGGCGCGGACGCCGGCGAGGCACTGCGCGCCCGGATCCTCCAGCAGGCCGAGCAGCAGCAGGCCTCCGCCGACGCCGAGGCCAAGGCGGCCGCCGAGAAGGCCGCCGCCGAGCAGGCCGCGGCCGAGGCGAAGGCGCAAGCGACCGCCGCCCAGGAGCAGGCCGCCGAGGAGAAGGCCAAGGCCGAGGCGGAGGCCGCGGCCAAGGCGGCGGCGGCCGAGAAGGCCGCGGAGGAGGAGCGGCTGGCCAAGCTCGCCTCCAGCTGGTCCCTGCCGACCTCCTCGTACACCATCACCTCCACCTACGGCCAGGCCGGCAACATGTGGTCCTCCGGCTACCACACCGGTCTCGACCTCGCCGCGCCCACCGGTACGCCCGCCAAGGCCGTGCACGGCGGCACCATCAAGTCGGCCGGCTGGTCGGGCTCGTACGGCTACCGCATCGTCCTGGAGCTGGAGGACGGCACCGAGGTCTGGTACTGCCACCTGTCGTCCATGACGGTCGGCGCCGGGCAGACCGTCGGCACCGGCGAGACCATCGGCCGGGTCGGCGCCACCGGCAATGTGACCGGGCCGCACCTGCACCTGGAGGTGCACACCGCGGGCGGCGACGGGATCGACCCGCTGGCCTGGCTGCGCGGCAAGGGCCTCACCGTCTGAGAATCCCGTCCGGCGCTTTCGCACTCCGGCAGCTCTGGCGGCACACCCCCCGACGCCAGGGCTGCCGGTTTTGTGGTCAGTACCGGTACGGGTTGTAGCCGCCGTAGTTGAGATGCGGCGGCGGCGTCCACACCCGGCCGGTGGCCTGCGCCGCGTACGTCAGCGCCGGCCCGGCTATCTCCTTGCGCTGCCACAGGTGGTGCAGCAGCTCCTGCTCACGCGCCATGAAGTCCGGGCCCACCACGCCCCGGCGGGCCCGGTGGCGCAGGAACGCCAGCGACGTCGCGAACGCCTCGTACTCGCCGACCGCCCGGGCCGCCGCCGGGCCGAAGCAGCGCGCCGCGTACCCACGGGCCAGACCGCGCGCCCGCATCGAGGACAGCGCGAGCGGCTCCGCGGGCGTGAGCCAGCCCGCCGCGGCGTACGCCGGGAGCTCGCCGGATATGGTGCGCAGCTCGCGCTGCCGCGACCAGACCGCCAGCCAGGTCAGCAGCCCGAACGCGGGCACCATGAACGCCCCGTACACGGCGTAGAACGCCCACGGCCCGAAGGCCGCCGAGCCGTTCCACAGCGCGTGCATGCCCATCGCCAGGACCAGCCCGAGCAGCGGCAGCGCGACCCGCCGGATCCTCTTGCGGCGCGCGGTGATCGCGGCGATGCCGAAACCGATGCCGGTGAGCACGGTGAACAGCGGGTGCGCGAACGGCGACATCACGATCCGTACGAAGAAGGTCGCGGCCGTGACGGACGCGAACCCCGACGTGCCGATCTGCTGGTCCTCGCCGAAGGCGTTGCCGAGATACAGGATGTTCTCGGTGAAGGCGAAGCCGGTCGCGGTGAACCCGGCGATGACGACACCGTCGACGATCCCCGTGAAGTCCCGTCTGCGGAAGACGAAGACCAGCAGCACGGCGGCCGCCTTCGCGCTCTCCTCCACGATCGGCGCTATGACGGTCGCGCCGAGCGTGTCCGCGGACGCCGGGTCGGCGGTGGCGGTGGCTATCCAGCGGGTCGCGAAGGTGTTGGCGACGATCGCGACCAGCGCGGCGGCGCACGCGCCCCACGCGAACGAGAACAGCAGGTTGCCCCACGGGCCCGGCTCGACCCGGTCCAGCCAGCGGAACGCGGCCATGAGGAGCGGCACGGGCAGCAGGGCGAGGCCCAGCCCGACCAGGAAGCCCTCCGTACCGGTCTGCTCCCGCACCAGCGCCAGGATCACCAGCCCGCACAGGGCGAGCACGATGACGACCGCGGAGGCCCGCACCACCTTGCTGCGCCAGAAGGCGCGGCGGGGCTTGTAGCGCCAGCGGGCACGCTCCGGCACGGCGTCGAACGACGGCTGCGGTTCGTACGCCGGGACGGCCGGATACGGCGACGGGTGCTGGTGCGCGGACGGCCGCGCGGACGACTGGGACACGGGAACGACCCTAACGACCGCCACTGACAGTCCGCGACGGGATTGCTACGCGTGCTGCGCGTGCTGCGCGTGCTGCGCGTGCTACGCGTGCTGCGCGTGCTGGAACAGCAGGTCGCGCACGACATGCCCCTTGTCCAGGCCCTGACCCTCGAACCGGGTCAGCGGCCGGAAGGCGGGGCGGGGCGCGAAACCGCCGTCGGGCTGCGTGTTCTCGAAGTCGGGGTGCGCGGTCAGCACGTCCAGCATCTGCTCGGCGTACGGCTCCCAGTCCGTGGCGCAGTGCAGGACCGCCCCCGGCTTCATCCGGGTGGCCACCAGGCTCAGGAACTCGGGCTGGATCAGCCGGCGCTTGTGGTGCCGCTTCTTGGGCCAGGGGTCGGGGAAGTACACGCGTACGCCGTCGAGGGCGCCGGGCGTGAGCATCTCGCGCAGCAGGATGATCGCGTCGCCGTTGGCCACGCGTACGTTGGTCAGGCCGGCCTTCTCGGCGAGGGCGAGGAGGTTGCCCTGGCCGGGGGTGTGGACGTCGACCGCGAGGATGCCCGTCGACGGGTCGTCGGCGGCCATCTGCGCGGTGGCCTCGCCCATCCCGAACCCGATCTCCAGCACGACCGGAAGCCCGCCGAACATCTCGCCCAGGTCGAGCGTGCGCTGCCCGTCGATGTCCAGCCCCCACACGCCCCACAACCGCCGCAGCGCATCACCCTGCCCGGGCGTGACGCGGCTGCGCCGGGGCTGGAAGCTGCGGATCCGCCGCTCGAAATGCGATCCGGCGGGATCGGGCGCGGGCCCCTCGGGGAATCGGGACTCACCCTTGGGCCGGCGGTGCACGGCGGTTTCATGGGACTCAGACACAATGACCGAATTCTACGGCGCCCCCACGATGCCGCTGCCCGAGCGGCCGGGTTCAGGGCGTCGGGGTTCCGGGTTCCGGGTCAGCCCAGGTGCGCCAGAGCCCGCCGGGCGACTTCCCGGCCGATGGGCAGGGACGCCGTCGCCGCCGGGGACGGGGCGTTCAGGACGTGGACCGTGCGCGGGGCCTCGCGGATCAGGAAGTCGTCGACCAGGGTGCCGTCCCGCAGCACCGCCTGGGCGCGGACACCCGCCGGGGCGCGCCGCAGGTCGTCGGGGTCGACCGCCGGGAGCAGCCGCCGTACCGCCTCCGTGAACGCCCGCTTCGACACCGACCGGTGCAGTTCACCGGCCCCGTACCGCCAGTGGCGGCGGGCGATCCGCCAGGAGCCCGGCCATGCCAGCGTCCCGGCCAGCTCGCCCGGCCGGACGACCGACCAGCCGTACCCCTCGCGGCTGAGCGCGGGCACCGCGTTCGGCCCCACGTGGACGCCCCCGTCGACGCCCCGCGTCAGGTGCACGCCCAGGAACGGGAACGCCGGGTCCGGTACCGGATACACCAGGCCCCGCACCAGCTCCGGTCGGGCCAGCTCGTAGTACTCGCCCCGGAACGGCACGATCCGCATGCCCGGCTCGTCGCCCGCCAGCCGCGCCACCCGGTCGCAGTGCAGCCCCGCGCAGTTCACCAGCACCCGGCCACGGAGGATCTCCCCGGACGCCGTACGGACCGCGACCCCCCAGGGGCGCCGGTCCACGGCGGCGACCTCCGCCCCGTACCGGATCTCCGCGCCGGACGACTCCGCCAGCTGCGCCGCCACCGCCCCGTAGTCGCACACCCCCGTCGTCCCGACATGGATCGCCGCCAGGCCCCGCACCCGGGGCTCGTACTCGCTGATCTGCGCCGGGCCCAGCTCCCGCACCGGAATGCCGTTCTCCCGGCCCCGCTGGACCAGCGCGTGCAGCCGGGGCAGTTCGTCCCGCTCGGTCGCGACGATCAGCTTTCCCGTCACCTCGTACGGAAGCCCGTACTCCGCGCAGAACTTCACCATCTCCGCCGCGCCCCGCACCGCGTACCGCGCCTTCAGCGAACCCGGCCGGTAGTAGATCCCGCTGTGGATTACCCCGCTGTTGCGTCCGGTCTGGTGCCGCGCCGGCCCCTGCTCCTTCTCCAGCACCACCACCCGAGTCCCCGGAGCGGCGCGCGTGATCGCGTACGCCGTCGACAGACCGACGATCCCGCCGCCGATCACGAGCACGTCGCAGTCATACCTGCCATCGCCGTACGCGGACACCTGTGCCACCTCCCACCCCAGATAGTGCACTGGCCCACTGACAATGGCCCTAAACCAGGTGGGACACGGTGGGACACGGCTCACGCCGGAGTCATCAGCAGCGGACGCGCCCGTTCCCGCAGCTCCGCCACCCGGGGCTCGTCCCCGTACGGCTCCAGCCGGTGCAGCAGATCCCGTACGTACTCGGTCGTACGCGCCGACGAGATCCGGCCCGCCACCTCCACCGCGCGCGTGCCGGCCGCGCAGGCCGCGTCCAGGTTGCCCGACTCCAGCTCGGCGACGGCGCTCACGACCAGCCGTAAACCGTGCGAGCGGACGTACTCCTCCGTCGGCCGCGACAGGGCCTGCTCCGTGAAGCGGCGCACCTGACGCGGCGCCTTCAGGTCCCGGTAGCACTCCGCCGCGTCCGCGCAGAACCGGTCGTAGGAGTAGAAGCCCAGCCAGGACGGGTCCGCGTCGCCCTCCCGCGACCGCTCCAGCCACCCCTCCGCGGCCCGCAGCGCCGCTCCCGCCGCCGCGCCGTCACCGGCCTTGGCGTGCGCCCGCGCCTCCACCAGCCGGAAGAAGGACAGGGTCCGCGCGGTGGCCAGCCCCCGGTTGCGCTCCAGCGCGGCCTGCGCCAGGTCGACGCCCTCGTCGGCGAAGCCCCGGTAGGTCGCCTGGAGCGACATCGACGCCAGCACGTACCCGCCCAGCGGCACATCGGCGGCTGCCCGCGCGAGCCGCAGCGCCTGGATGTAGTAGCGCTGGGCCGCCTCCTGCTGACCGGTGTCGAAGGCCATCCAGCCCGCCAGCCGGGTCAGCTCGGCGGTCGCCCCGAACAGCGCCCGGCCCACCTCGTCCGAGTACGAGCCGAGCAGCAGCGGCGCCGCGTCCACCCGCAGGCACTCCGGCACCATCGACGACCGCCAGTCCCCGCCCCCGTACTTGGAGTCCCAGCGCCGCGCGTCCTCCGCCGCCTCCCGCAGCTTCGCCACGTCGCTGTGCCCCACCCGTACCGCGCCGCCCTCGTCCGTGGCGCCGTCCGGAACCGCCGTCACCGACCGTTCGACCGACGAGTCTGCGGGGGTTATCAGCCACCTGGAGGCGGGCGTCGCGTACGCGCTGACGGCGAACGAACCGGCCAGCGACTGCCAGATCCCGCCACCACCGGCCCGCCGCCCGGCCAGATCCAGCCGGTACAGCTCGGTCGCCGACCTCACCGCCTCGCCCACGTCGCGCGGAAAGGCCAGCCCCACCTCGGGCGCCGGGTCCGCGTCGGCGAGGCCGATCTCGTGCAGGGGGACCGGACGGCCCAGCTTCTGCCCGATCGCGGCCGCGATCAGGTGCGGTGCGGCGCCCTGCGGCACCATGCCCTTCGACACCCACCTGGCCACCGACGTCTTGTCGTACCGAAGGGTCAGACCGCGCTGCGCTCCGAGGTCGTTGACCCGCCGGGCCAGGCCGGCGTTGCTGATTCCCGCGAGGGCGAGAACGGTGCCGAGCTTCTCGTTCGGCCCGCGTTGCTCCCTGGACATGCGCCACCCCTCGACCACAGACGGCCGCCGCGACGCCAGGCATAGGCGCGCGGCATTCGTAAACCCAGCGTAGTTCGCCGCATCCCCACCGTTAAGGGGCGGTGTTCCGTATGGCGAGATTGTTGTGCGTACGGGTGGACCCTCGGACGACTGCGGCACGGCCGGTGCGCGGCCGGTGCGCCGCCGGGCCGTGCGACCGTCCGGCGGCCCGCGTGCGGACGGCGCACGCCCCCGTACAGGTCCGTCGCGCCCCGGCCGTGCTCCGGGTGTGTGGCCGTGCGCCTGTCCGTGCGCTCTGGCCCGTCCGGTGGGGGGAGCGCTTCCATGGGTGCTGCGTGGGTCGGCCCGCCGTACTGGAAGCGGTGGGCTGGGGGACACCGCCGCCTCAATCCCCGCGGGTGGCGGACCGGTCCGGGAGGCGGACAGCGCCTCCCGGACTGAGCTTATGGGCGGTTCTGTAGACAAACGTACGGTTGGGGCGTGCGTGGAGATTGGCTGAATGATGCCCATCGTTCGGCCGGTCGAACCACTCCTCGCGCCATCCCCTGAACCACCGTCACATGGCCAATGCCAGGGGCGCGTTCCCATTTCGCGGGGCGCGGCCCGTACTCCCTCCTGTGCGCCTTTGTCGTGGCAGCATGTCTCCATCAGGAGAGCTGGGTTGTCCACAGGCTGTGGAGGCGGCGATGCGGTGGCTGGTGGGGTGGAGCAGTATCGCCGCGAGCTTCGGTACGGCCGGGGCCGTCGGGAACGATGACGAGAACCGCACCCTGCACCCGGTCGGCGCCCAACTCCTGTGGGGTGACCCCGACCCGCTGTGGGCGGTCGGCGACTGGCGCCCCGACGAGATCCGCGTCGTCACCGTCGACCCTTTCACCCGCCTCGCCGTCCTCGGCTGTTGCGCCGCGAGCGACGACCAGCTGAGGGTCGGCCTGTTCGCGGCGCGCGGCGGCGCCATGCGCCACCTCACCGCCTGGCCCGGCAGCTACACCGCCGTCGTCCAGGTCGGCCGCCGCATCATCGTCGCCAGTGACCTGGCCGGCGCCCGGCCCGTCTTCCACACCCCGTGGGCGAACGGAACGGCGTACGCCACCGCCGCCCTGCCCCTCGCCGACCTCATCGAGGCCCAACTCGACATCGGCCACCTGGCCGCCCTGCTCGCCTGCCCCGAAACCCCCGAGGCGCTGCGCGACTCCACTCCGTACGCCGGCGTCAAGCGCGTCCCGCCCGGCCACGCGCTCGTGCTGCGCGAGGGATCGCGCGAGATCACCGGGTACGAACCCGTCGCCTCGCTCGCCGTCGCGGCACCCCAGATCGACCCGGACCGGGCGGTGGACGGCGTACGGGACGCGCTCGTCGAAGCCGTACGGGCGCGGCTCACCGCCCCCCGGCACGCCCCCGAGACGCTGCCGCCCGACCCCGGGCCCGTCCCCGGCATGGGCCCGGCCGAACGGCGCGCCGCGCGCGGGGCGCCCGCCCCCGGCATCGGCGCCGACCTGTCCGGCGGCAGCGCCTCCGGAACGCTCGCCCTGCTCGCCGCGGGCCTGCCCGGCGTGCCGGGCACGATTCTCGGACACGGCACCGGCGCGGGCGAACGGCTGCTCGCCGTCACCTTCAACGACCTCGCCACCGGCGGGCGGGACGCCGAACTGGAACGGGCCCGCGCCCGCGCCATCGCCGAGAACCCGCGCCTGCACCACGTCGTCGTGGCCGCCTCCGAGGAGGCCCTGCCGTACGCCGAGCTGGAGGGCCCCCTCACCGACGAGCCGGGGCCGTCCCTGGTGACCGCCGAACGGCACCGCCGGCGCCTCGCGGCGGGTAGCGCCGACCACTTCACCGGGCACGGCGCACGCCAGGTGCTCGACGCCCACCCCGCGCGCCTGGCCGACCTGCTGATGGACCGCAGACGCCGCCACCTGCTGCGGCCCGTCACCGCCCTCGCCAAGGCCACCGGGCCCTCCGCCGGCTCCCTGCTCGTCCCGCTCACCGTCTACCGGGCCGCCCGCAGACTCGCCCGTACGCCCTACCGCGCCGGTCTGGAATCGGCCGCCGACGGGCTGCTGAAGGCCAACCGGTCGGCTCCCGCCGTGAACGGCCCGCTGTCCGCCTCCCTCGCCGCCCTCGCCTGGGCCCGCCCGGGGCCCGCCGCGCGCTGGCTGACCGGCGAGGCGCTCGCTGAAGTATCGGTTCGCCTCACCCAGGCGGCCACCAGGCCCACGTCCGTCCAGCGCCCCGGCGAGGCACGCGCGCGTGCGGCCCTCGCCCGGTACGCCGCGGACCACCGCATCCTGGAGCAGGCCGCCGAGATCCGCAGCCAGCGGCTCCACTCGCCCTTTCTCGACAACCAGGTGGTACGCGCCTGCCGCGACCTGCCCGAGTCGCTGCGCGTCCAGCCCGGCGCCCGCGCCGCAATCCTGCGCACCGTCCTCGCGGGCGCCGGCATCCAGGACCTGCCACCCGGCTGGGGAGCCACCTCCCACGCCCCGACGGCCGCCGCGAACCGCGCGGGCCTGCGCACCGCGCTGCCACAGCTGATGACCCTCTTCGACGCGCCGCTCCTCGCCGACGCGGGCCTCATCGAAGCCCGCGTCGTACGCAGGGCCCTGCGCGCCGCCACCGAGGGCGAACCCGTCCCCCTGGACGGGCTTGCCGACCTCGTCTCCACGGAGCTGTGGCTGCGCCGCCTGCTGGCCCGCCGGGGCACCTGCTGGACGGGCACGGCGGCACCGAGGCAGCGCGCCGTGGCGGGCGGTGTGCCGCGGCGCCCCACGCTCACATCGTGACGACCCGGGGGCTCACCCGCAGCTGATCCGCGACTCGGCCCAGTCGGCGGGCGCCACGGAACTGAGCGGCGTGGCCGTGTCCGGTTCGACGACCAGACGGATGGTCCTCCGGCCGGAGATCCCCACGCGCAGCGGTACCGCCGCGTCGCCGCCCCGCAGCACCGGGGACCGCCACAGCCGCGTCCCGTCCCCGTACACGGAGAACCGCACCGCGCCCAGCCCCAGCGCCATGTCGTCCACGCCGGCGAACGCCTCGTAGGCCGAGCAGCGGCGGTTGAGGTCGATGGTGAGCGACGACCGGGCGTGGACGGTCACGCCGTGCCCGTACCGCTTCCCGCCGACCGACATTCCCCAGCGCTGCCACATCCAGCTGGACGCCCCGAGCCTGACCTCCGGCCCGGTGTGGTCGCCGTAGAGGCCGTAGTCGAGCTGGTTGACCTGGTAGACGGTGGGCGGGGGCGGCGGGGGAGGGGGCGTCGGCTCCGGCGCCGGCTCCGTGGGGGCGGGCGGCGGCGGAGGGGTGGGCGTGGGCGTGGGCTGCGGCCGTGCGGGCGCCGGGGCGGGCGGTGCGGCCGTGGGCGTGACGGATGGTGCCGGTTCCGCCGGGCTCGGGCTCGGGGAGACCGGCTGCGGTACCGGCTCCGGCGCGGGCGTGGGCGGCGGCGTGGTCCGGCTCGGGGCGGCGACGGGCTCCTGCGGTACGACGGGTTCGGCGGCGGGTGGCCGGGCCTCCGGCTCGGGCGCGGGCTTCGGGCTCCCGGACAGGGCCCACACCACGCCGGCGACGGCCGTGACGGCCACCGTCACCGCGATGCCGGCCTTCGCCGGGGCCCCGAGCCCTTCGGCAGCGGCCCCACCGGAAGCCCCGGAAGCCCCACCGCCGGCCGCGCCCCCCGAACCACCCGCCGCGGCCGCCGCCCCCGCCCCGGCGCCCGCCGCGCCCGCGGCACCACCGGCCACGAGCCCGGCGGCCTTGAGCGAGAACCCGGCCGCGAACCAGCCGATGACGGCGACCGGCAGCAGCGCGGGGATCCCCGCGTTGACCTGCTCCAGCTCACCCACCGCCAGCCGGCACCGGGCGCACTCCTCCAGGTGCTTGCGCAGGCCCCGCTCGGCCCGCATCCGCAGGCCTCCCCGGGCGTATGCGCCCAGCCGGTCCGCGTAGCGCGCGCAGTCGCCGCCGGCGGTGAGCGACCGGCTCACATGCGCCTGGAGGTACGCCTGCTTCAGTCCCTCACGCGCCCGGCTGGCCAGCACCGCCGTGGCGTTGGCGGTCAGCCCGAACAGCGGCGCCACCTCGCTCGGCGACTCCTCCTCGACCGTGGTGTGCCACAGCACCGCCTGCCACCGCTCGGGCAGCGAGCGGAAGGCCCGCACGGCGAGCGACTGCTCGGCCTGCTGCATCGCCCGCACGTCGGCGCCCAGTTCCAGGGTGTCGGCGTCCGACACCTCCGAGGCGCGCACCGCCTGCGCGGCGAACACCGCGAAGTCCTCGACGAGCTGCTCGCGCCTGGACGTCTTCGTCCAGGCGGCCGCCACGCGCCGCACGGTCGTCAGCAGATACGCGCGCACCGCCTGCTCCGGGCCGGCGCCCCCGCGCACCGCCTGAAGCGTCCGCGCGAACACCTCCGCCGTGAGGTCCTCCGCGGTGTGCGCGTCACGGCAGCACGTGCGGGCGTAGCGCCGCACCGCCGACGTGTGCCGGCGGAACAGCTCCTCGTACGCACTGTCGTCGCCGTCCCGCAGGCGCTGGACCAGCTCGGCGTCCGACGGCGGCAGCTCGATGGGCGGCGGCAGTACGGAGTCGGCGGCGCCACCCTCACGCTGTGCGGGCACGGCGGCGTCGACGTCACCACCGGACGGTGCCGGCGCACCGCCGGGCCCGCCCTGGCCCGGCACCTTCGGTGAGGACGGTTCGTCGGCCGTGGCCCCGCCCCCGAGCGGCTCATCGCGACCGTCACCGCTCATCGCGGAAGCCCCCGTACCCCTGCTCAGACCCGGACACCGGGAAAGAGTGCCACAGGGCACGCCTCCCGCCCGGGGCAAGAGCCGGTCAACCACTCATCCGGGGAGGTGCCCCGAACGCGGGAACCAGCCATGCCCCGTTCGGGCGACCCTTCAGGACCCTTGCGACGGGCGGGACCGGAGCCCCTCCAGCAGGATGTCCAGGAGCCGTGCCGACGCGGCGCTCTGCTGGGCCGCGTCCGGCAGCGAGGGCGCCGCCGTGGCGATGACCAGCAGCACGTCCGCCACCGTCACGTCCCCGCGCAGCTCGCCCGCCTCCCGGGCCCGGTCGACCAGCTGCCCGACGACCTCCAGCAGCTCCGAAGCGCCCGCGTCGTCCAGCTCGGCCGTCGGCACCGCGCGCGGCACCACTCGCAGCTCCGGCTGCCCCGCAACGGCCGAGGCCGCCGAAGCCCCGCGCTGCTGCGGCACCCGCGCCTCGTCGGACTGACCGGCCACCGCACCGCCCGCGACCGCGCCCGGCTCGTCCACGCCCACGCGCAGCACGTGCGGCGGCAGCAGCCGCCCCGCGCCCGAGGCCACCGACGTCCGCAGGAACCGGGAGAGCGCCGACCACGGCTCGTCCTCCTGCCCCAGCGCCGTACGCGCCTGCTCGGTGAGCCGGGAGGTCTCCTCCTCGGCTATACGGCGCACCAGCACGTCCTTGCTCGGGAACCGCCGGTACACCGTGCCGACCCCGACCCGCGCCCTGCGCGCCACGTCCTCCATCGGCGCCCCGTACCCGAGCTCGCCGAACACCTCCCGAGCCGCCCGCAGCACATGCTCGAGGTTCCGCTGCGCGTCCACCCGCAGCGGCGCCGTACGGCCGGACGCCCCGCCGGCTCCGAGACGGCCGTTCACCCCACCGCCGAGCCCCTCCGCAGCCGAAGCGGCCGCCGACGAAGAGGACGAAGTGGACGACGAGGCGACAGCAGTCGACCAGCGCGAATCCTGAATATGCATAAATGTTCCCCCGGTAATGATGTGTCTCCCCCCGGAGACTCCCCCACCCTGACAACCGGGGCCCGGCCCACGCGCTCAGGTCATGCGCAGCGTCCCGACACCCCGACGACATACGAACATAGTTGAGTCGAGGTCAATTCAGAAGGGGCAGTTCCGACCGGTGCGCCCCCCGATCGGAGCAAGGACCGGAACACTCCCGATTCTGCCCCCGCCCGCCACCCCCCTCTCGCGCCCTGACCTGCGCACCTTCCCCCACACGCACCTCCCGCGCCACCCCGGACGCCACCTGGCCTCCGGTCACACAATTTGCCGGGCCTGTGGACAAACCCCGAAGCCCGTTGCGTCATGGGAGGGTGACCGAACCTGTGCGCGTTCTCGTTGTCGGCGGTGGCTACGTCGGGATGTACACCGCCCTGCACCTCCAACGGCACCTCAAGGCCGAGCTGAGAAACGGCACGGCCGAGATCACCGTGGTCACACCCGACCCGTACATGACGTACCAGCCCTTCCTCCCCGAGGCCGCCGCCGGCAACATCTCGCCCCGTCACGTCGTCGTGCCGCTGCGCCGGGTCCTCGACAAGTGCAGGATCCTCATCGGCGAGGCCACGTCCGTCGACCACGCCAAGCGCACCGCGACCGTCGCCACCCTCGCCACCGAGGAGGAAGGCACCGGTCCCGTCCAGCTCTCCTACGACGAACTGGTCATCGCGCCCGGCTCCATCTCCCGCACCCTCCCGGTCCCCGGCCTGGCCGACTACGGCATCGGCTTCAAGACCGTCGAAGAGGCCATCGGGCTGCGCAACCACGTCATCGAGCAGATGGACATCGCCTCCTCCACCCGCGACCCCGCCATCCGCGACGCCGCCCTCACCTTCGTCTTCGTCGGTGGTGGCTTCGCCGGCGTCGAGGCCCTCGGCGAGCTGGAGGACATGGCCCGCTACACCGCGCGGTACTACCACAACATCAAGCCACAGGACCTGAAATGGGTCCTCGTCGAGGCGAGCGACCGCATCCTGCCCGAGGTCGGCGAGGACATGGGCAAGTACGCCGTGCGCGAGCTGCGCGCCCGCAACATCGACGTACGCCTCGAAACGCGCCTGGAAACCTGCGAGGACCGGGTCGCCGTCCTCAGCGACGGCAGCCGCTTCCCCACCCGTACCGTCGTGTGGACCGCGGGCGTGAAACCCGCCCCCGTCCTCGCCGGCACCGACCTGCCCCTCAACGAACGCGGCCGCCTCAAGTGCACCGCCCGCCTCTCCGTCGAAGGCGTCGACCACGCCTGGTCCGCCGGAGACGCCGCCGCCGTCCCGGACATCACCGCCGACACCCCCGGCCGGGAATGCGCCCCCAACGCCCAGCACGCCGTACGCCAGACCAAGGTCCTCGCCGAGAACCTCGTCGCCTCCCTCAAGGGCCGGCCGCTCAAGGACTACGCCCACAAGTACGCGGGGTCCGTCGCCTCACTCGGCCTGCACAAGGGCGTCGCCCACGTCTACGGCCGCAAACTCAAGGGCTACCCCGCCTGGTTCATGCACCGCGCGTACCACCTCAGCCGCGTCCCCACCTTCAACCGCAAGGCGCGCGTCCTGGCCGAGTGGACCCTCGCGGGCCTGTTCAAACGGGAGATCGTCTCCCTCGGATCCCTGGAGCATCCCCGCGCCGAATTCGAACTCGCCGCGGGGCCCCCACCACCCGAACCCACGGACGAGGCGTCGAAAGGCGGAACCGCGGACGGCGGAGCCAAGTCCGACTGACGACGGGTCCCACTGACGGGGCTCAGTTCCGACAGACACCTCTTGTCAGTGTGGTCGGTCACACTGGACGTGTGACCATAGGTGGGCTCACACCTGCACAGAGTGACTCAGCACGGCAACGCACGGCACCGACACCATGAGGCATACAGATCCGTGAACTTCACGCGTTGGAGCGCCCGGCTCCCCGGTACGCAGCGCCGCGCCGCCGCGCGCGGCACCGACCATGGGGCCTCGCCGGCGCAGCGGGGGGACTCCGTACCCGCGGCGCGAGGCGACTCCGACCAGCAGCTGGAGCCCCTGCCCGACGACGTCCCCGGGCTGGAGGACTTCTCCGTACGGGAGATCCTCGGCCGCCTCCCCGGCCTCGTCGCCCTCACCTACGGCCCCGACCACCGCGTCGCGTACGTCAACGACGCCTACGCCACCGCGTTCGGCCCCCGCCCGGCCGGCGCGACCGTCGCCACCGCCTGCCCCGAGCTCACCGAGCTGGGTCTGCTGCCGCTCATGGACCAGGTGCTGCGCAGCGGAAAGCCCCGCACGGTCAAATCCCGCCGTACGCAGGCGGGAGGCTCGTACACCGTCACCTGCCTGCCCGTCGACACGCGCGGAACCGCTGAATCCGGGGTCCTCGTCCACGCCGCCGACGTCACCGACCACGCGGAGGCCGCCGAACGGCTGCGGGCCAGCGAGCGCCGCCACCGCGAAACCGCCGTCACCCTCCAAAGATCCCTCCTCCCCCAGGAGTTGGAACAGCCCGATGACCTCCGCGTCGCCGCCACGTACCAGCCGGGCGGCACGGACGCCGCGGTCGGCGGCGACTGGTACGACGTGATCACCCTCGGCGCCGGCCGCACCGCCCTCGTCATCGGCGACGTCATGGGCCGAGGCGTCCGCGCGGCGGCCGTCATGGGCCAACTCCGCACCGCCGTACGGGCCTACGCACGCCTCGACCTGCCGCCCCACGAGGTGCTCCAGCTCCTCGACGGCCTCGCCGCCGAGATCGACGCCAGCCAGATCGCCACCTGCGTCTACGCCGTCCACGACCCCAACGAGGGCCGCCTCGTCTACGCCTCCGCCGGACACCTCCCGATCCTCGTCAGGGACGAGGACGGCACCGTCCGCCGCGCCGCCGAGCCGACCGGCCCACCCCTCGGCACCGGCGGCTGGCTGCACACCTCCGGCACCATTGCCCTCCCGCCCGGCTCCACCGCCGTCCTCTATACGGACGGCCTGGTCGAGCGGCGCCGGGAGGACATCGACGAAGGCGTCGCCGCCCTGGAGCGCGCCCTGGCCGGCGCCACCGGCACCCCCCAGGTCGTCTGCGACCGGCTGCTGCGCTCCCTGGGCGTCACCGCCGAGCACGACGACGACGTCGCCGTCCTCGTCCTCCAGCACCCCTCCCGTACCGGACCGGACGCCGAGCTGTTCCACAACGCCGCACTCGACCTGCTCGGCGGCGTCGAAGCGGCTCCACGCGCGCGTGCCTTCGCCTCCGGCGTCCTCTCCAGCTGGCGCTTCCCGGTGGAGCTGCGCGACCTCGGCGTACTCGCCACCAGCGAACTGGTGGCCAACTCCCTCCAGCACGGCACCCCACCCATGCGCCTCAGACTCCGCCGCACCGACCGGCGCCTGATCATCGAGGTGACGGACGGCGACGACCACCTGCCGCGCCGCCGCCGCGCCGAAACGGAGGACGAGGCGGGCCGCGGCATCTCGATCATCGCCACGATCGCCTCGTCCTGGGGCAGCCGCCGCACACCCGGCGGCGGCAAAGCGGTCTGGTGCGAGTTCGCCCTACCGGGCTAGACGGCCACCCGCTGATCGTCCGGCTGGTGCTGGGCGACGACCCGCGTCTTCGCCACCAGGTACGGGTGATCCTGCGCCGGCGTGAGCTTCCCGCCCAGCCGCAGGGCCAGCAGCGTGATGCCCAGCGAGAAGAGGACGAAGGTCACGATGTACGGCCCGTGCAGCGCGGCCCCCATGGGCCCGCCCACGGCCGGCCCGACCGCCAGTGCGAGCTGCTTGACCAGAGCGAACGCCGAGTTGTACTGCCCGACCATCGACTCCGGCGCCAGGTCGGCCACCAGCGGCGCCACGGTCGGCGACAGCATCGCCTCACCCAGCCCGAACAGGCCGTACGTCACGATGAACGCCGCCGTCGCCATCGCCTGGCTGCCGTGCCCGAGCCCGGCGTACCCCGCGACGAGCCACGCCAGGGTCCAGATAAGCCCGACCGCCGCGACCACCCGCGTCCGCCTGCGCCGCTCCACGAACCGCAGCACCAGGAACTGCGCGACCACGATGACCGCCGTATTCGCGGCCAGGGCCATCCCGAGCGCCGACGGCTCGATCCCGGCGGCCTCGGTCCCGTAGGCCGCGAGACCCGACTCGAACTGCCCGTAGCAGGCGAAGAACAACACGAAGCCCAGCACGCACAGCTGCACCATCGCCCGGTGCCCGAGCAGCGCCCGCAGCCCGCCGCCCTTGCCGGCCGGACGGGGGTCCGTGATCGACGGCGTACGCGGCATCTTCACGGTGGCGGCTATCCCGGCCAGCACCAGGAACATCGCCGCCTCGATCGAGAACAGGAGCAGGAAGCTGCCCGGCCGGCTCTCGTCGACCAGCTGCCCGCCGATCAGACCGCCGATGCCGAGCCCGAGGTTCTGCAGGAAGAACTGCGTGGCGAACGCGCGGGTCCGCGTGGCCGTGGACGAGCACCAGACGATCATCGTCGCGAGCGCGGGCTGCATCACCGCCGTACCGGCACCGAGCAGAGCCGCCGCCCCGACGACGGCGGGCACGCTGGCGGCCACCCCCATGCCGAGCGCCCCGACGGCCGCCAGCAGCGCGGCCCCCACCAGCACGGGCAGAGGCCCCCGACGGTCGATGGCCCGCCCGGTGAAGGGCAGGACCACCAGAGCGGCCATGGCGAAGACCGCCAGCACGGCCCCCGCCGTACCGGCGCCCAGGTCCCGCACCTGAGCCACATACACATAGAGATACGGAACGGTGAACCCGAGCCCGAACGCGCTCAGCACGTTCCCTGCCTGGATCCGGCGCATCGCAGCGCCCATCACCTTGGTCACACTCACCTACTTCGACTCTGTAGGACTCAGTCCTGAAGACTTCAATACTAAAGTTCGATCCTTAACTGTACACATCGAAGGACTTCAACGCCAACGAGTGCCGTGGGATACTCCCCGCATGTCCGACACGCAGGAACCGAGCCTCGACGAGCAGATCGCCGCCTACCAGCGCGAGTTCCGCGACCTCGACCCCCAGGTCGAGAAGGTGGTCTCCGCCCTGGGCCGGCTGAACCGCCGCATGAACGTCGCGTACGGCCGCCAGGTAGCCGAGCTCGGCATCAGCAACGCCGAGTGGGAGGTCCTCAAGCACCTCGTCCTCTCCGGCGCGCCCTACCGCCTGGGCCCCGGCGAACTCGCCAAGCGCCTCGGCCTCACCCCCGCGGCCATGACCCACCGCATCGACCGCATGGCCGCCGACGGCCTGGTCACCCGCGACCGGGACGAGAACAACCGGGTGCGGGTCATCGTGGAACTCACGGACGAAGGCCGCACGAAGTGGCTGGAGGCGATGCGCATGGCGACCGCCTTCGAGGAGGACCTCCTCCAGGACCTGTCCCCGGAGGAGCGAGGCGCCCTGGGCGAGATGCTGATCCGCCTGCTCCGCCGCGTGGAACACGCCCAGCCGGACGCGGGCGGTCGGCTCACGGACCTGGACTAGGCCCCACGGTGGCGGGGTTGACACGCCTCCCCCCGATCCGTAAAGTTCTTCGGGTTGCCACGGAGCCGTAACGGTTTCGCGGCAGCCGATCCCGCCGCGAACGCGGCAACCAAACTCAGCACGGACTCCCGACCGGGACGTTTTCGGCATGCCGAAATACATTTCGAAGGCTCGATTATGAGCCGCCCGGGAAATCCGCTAGAGTTTGAAACGTCGGAACGGCCCAACAGCCGGAAAGACACCCCCCGCTGACTGGGAATCAGGCCCGAAAGGATCTGATAGAGTCGGAACCGCCGGAAAGGGAAACGCGAAAGCGAAGAACAGCCGGCAGCCCGCTCCAGCGGGTGGCAGAAACGGAAAACGGATCTGCTAAGCTGGAAA